>NZ_JAQMYQ010000069.1:0-24045 GCF_028369275.1 Mitsuaria sp. RG | reverse complement strand
CCGGCCCCCCCCCCCCCCCCCCCCCCCCCCGCTCCTACAGGGGGCTATAGCGGCCTGGGAAATAGCGCTCTCTGCGATCCGCATCATCTACTTACGTTTTCTGCTTGGACACAGCTAAAATTAAGATCTAGCGTACATTCCTATGTCAGAAACTATTAAATTTTTTCTGACTACGATGGAGGTCTCCGTGTCCGTAGCGGAATCAATTGCCAGCCACATCAAATACCTGCCCAAAGGCACGCCGTTCACGATCGATCGCTTTATCGAGGCGGGGTCGCGGGCGTCGGTGGACAAGGCGCTGTCCCGCCTCGTCCAGGCGGGTACGTTGGAGCGGGTCGCGCGTGGGGTGTACATGCGACCGAAAGTAAGCCCCTATGTGGGCAAGGTACGGCCCAGCCCCACGACGGTGATGATGGTCATCGCCAAGGCCAGGGGTGAAACCATCCAGGTCCATGGCTCGGAGGCGGTTCGTCTGTTCAGGCTCAGCACACAGATGCAGGTACGCCCCACCTACTACACCAGCGGCACCACCCGCGATATCCGGGTCGGGGACGCGGTTGTCCATCTGCGGCATGTCTCACCCGACAAACTGCAATGGGCCGGCACCCAAGTGGGCTTGGCATTGTGTGCGCTGTTTTACATCGGCAAGAGCAAGCTGAACGTGGCCACAGCCGAAGCCATTCTGGCTCGGCTCAGCACGGCGGAAATCTCCAGATTACTGTCCAGTCGGATGCCTGCATGGATGCGAGAGGTGCTCCGTAACACGCAAGGGATGCTCCATGAACGATTGCTACCTGAATCTTCCCGCAACAGCCCAACGTGAAATCCTCGAGGCCGCCGCCGCGGCCTCCAATCGCTCCGCCGCCATTCTGGAAAAGGATATCTGGCTGACCTTTCTGCTTGGCCAACTGTTCAGCATGCCGGATCGCCTGCCCATGGCGTTCAAGGGCGGTACTTCGTTATCCAAGGCCTATTCGGTGATAAATCGGTTTTCCGAGGATGTCGATATCACCGTCGATTACCGTAGCCTTGCCCCTGACTGGCCCATAACCGAACTGCTCAAACAAGGAACGCGCTTCCGAAGCCGCTTTGGCGACAGTCTGCGGGAATACGTGAAGCGCCATACCCACAACGTGATCAGACCCTATCTCCAGCGTCAGCTGAGTGCCTTGCCCTGTGCTGATGAATGTTCGATCAACCTGAGCTGCGACGGTGAACAGTTGGAGGTGCAATACCCCTCTCGTGTCAGCGTTGGCGGTGAATACCTTCGGGATCACGTGCTGATCGAGTTCGGCGGGCGGAATATCATTGACCCCAATTCGATATTCACCATTCGCCCGGATATCGCCTCGATGATACCGGCAGTGGATTTTCCACAAGCCGAGGTCGTGGTGCTGGCCGCAGAACGAACCTTCTGGGAGAAAGCCACGCTGATCCATGCCGCATGCAACCGGCTGCTACCGGAGGGAATCAACCGCTACTCCCGGCATTGGTACGACCTGGCCATGTTGGCGCGTCACGCCTGTGGCAAAACCGCCAAGACTGACATGGCCTTGCTGAGTGATGTGATCGATTTGAAGAACACTTTCTACCGAAACCAGACCACCCAGTACCAGCGCTGCCTGGAAGGTGAGCTCAAGCTGATTCCCTCGGGTGACAACCTGGAGCGGTTACGCACTGACTTCGAAGCGATGCGCGCTGCTGGCATGTTCTATGGGGTCTGCATTGAGTTGGAGCAAGTGCTGGATGACTTGAGCGTGTTGCAGGAGGACATCAATCGAACAGCGCTGCGTTGGACCGCCCTGCAATCTCAGCGCTAGCCATCACATCGCGGGACAAGCAGGTTGCGCAAAAAGCTGTGGGAGCGGGCTTGCCCGCGAACACCGGCGCAGCCGGTGCCATGCATCGCAAGTCTTGAAAGTAAGCAGGTACCAACCTCACAAGCTCCGGAATTTTATGAGTGATAAGAGCTGCTGTAGTAACTCTTACCACTCATAAGAACTGCCAAGGCAGGCTTTACAATGAATGTTTTTCCGTTGGCATGCGCCGACAGGCTAATGAAAATAGGGCTTCTGGCCAGAACCAGGCGTCTTGAGCGAAAAATTCGCCAGAAAGATCTAGCCGCCCAATCCGGGTTGTCCATCACCACGCTCGCTAATATCGAGGCAGGTACACCTACTGTTGAGATGCGCAGCTACATGATCGCGCTGTGGCATCTGGGTTTGCTTGATGAGGTGTTCCAGGATGTGCCGATGTCCTCCCCCGCTTCCTTCGCCACTGAGCACCGAGTGCGTCTTAAGAAAGTGTCCGAGGACAATTTCTGATGAATGAGGCGTGCGAGCGGCGCCACGCCGCAGGGGGTTACACCGCGAAGCCGGTGCCATCCTTCGCGGGGCAAGCCCGCTCCCACGCCCTCACCTGCTCATAATGGACTTAGTAAGCGACATCCAGCGGCATCCGGTACTCGATCACCCCCGGCTTCTCGGCAATCCAGTCATACAACCGCTGCGCAGTCCGGTTGGTCTCCTGGGTATGCCAGTACAGCCGGTCGCACTGCTGCTGCCGGGCCTGGTCCTGGACGTACTCGATCAGTTGCTTGCCGATCATCCGCCCCCGGGCGCTCGGGCACACGTACAGGTCTTCCAGGTAGCAGAAGTCGTTGCGTCCCCAGGTCGAGCGGTGGAACACATAGTGGACGAAGCCGAAGAGCCGTTCGCCGTCGGTGGCCACGGCGCAGTGCATGGGTTCGGCCGGGTCGAAGAAGCGGGCCCAGGTGCACTCGGTGATGGCTGGGCCCAGGTCTACCTGGTAGAAGGCCTGGTATTGCGACCAGTAGTCGTGCCAGGGCTGCAGGTCGGTTTGCTTCACTTCGCGAATGAAGACGGGTGGTTGGGTGGTGGTCATTGGTGGAACCCCTTTTTGGGCAAAGCAGTGTGGATGAGTGAGGGGGCCGGCCTGCCCGTAGCGCTTGCCTTCCTTGGTGGTTGCTTGCGGGCTGGGGTTTTATAGCGGATAAATGGTTGGTTTTTACCTGCCAAATAGTCGTGAATATCCAGACCATTTTAGGGTTCTGGAAGGGCGTAAGGCTCGGGATTGCCGGGGCTGCTTTGCAGCCCTTTCGCGGCGCAAGGCCGCTCCTACAGGGGGGCGCGGTCCCTTGTAGGAGCGGCCTTGTGCCGCGAAAGGGGCGCGAAGCGGCCCCGGCATTGGCAGCCATTAATCAGGTCCATCAGCCAGGGAATCAGGCCAATGTTCAAACACGCGCAGCTGGAATCGGTGAAAGCCTGGATCAACGACCCCGCACACGGCGCGCTGGCCTTGCATGTGCGTATTCAACGGGCGATCCGTCAGCTGATCCTCGACGGCGCACTGCCGGTGGGCAAGGCGTTGCCCGCCTCGCGCCCGCTGGCCCAGTCCCTGGGCGTCTCGCGGGATACCGTGGAGTCGGCCTACAGCCAGTTGCACGCCGAGGGCTTTATCGAGCGGCGCGTGGGCAGTGGCAGCTTCGTGTCGCAACGGGCCCGGTGCCTGCCGTCGCGCAAGCGCCAGCGTCCGGCACACACCGAAGCCCCCGTGCAGTTGAGCCGCCGAGGTGAAGCGGTGTTGCACAGCGGTGGCGTCCACAACTTCCAGTCGCCCCGCCCCTTCGCCCCGGGCGTGGCCGAAACCCGGCATTTCCCCCTGGCCATCTGGGAGAAGCTGGAACGACAGGTGTACAAGGAATACGGCACGCGGGCGCTGGAACACAGCGAGCCGCAGGGCATGGCCCCGTTGCGCAGGGCAATCGCCGACTACCTCAACCTCGAGCGCGGGGCCCAGGCATCCGCCGAGCGCATCCTGATCCTCACCAGCTCGCAGCAGGCCCTTGGCCTGTGCGCCCAGGTGCTCATGGACGCAGGCGACCAGGTGCTGGTCGAGGACCCGCTGTACCAGGGCACCCGCAAGGCTGTCACCGCCGCCGGCCTGGCATGCGTGCCGGTCCCGGTGGACGAGCATGGCCTGCAGGTGGACGCCATGGCCCGGCTGGCGCCGGATGCCCGGGCGGTGTTCCTCACCCCTTCGCACCAATACCCGACCGGCGCGACCCTGGCGCTGGACCGGCGCCTGCTGGCGATCGAATGGGCCCGCCAGCAACAGGCCTGGATCATCGAGGACGACTACGACAGCGAGTTCCACTACGCCGGCCGCCCCACCGCCTGTGTGCAGGGCCTGGACCCACACGACCGCACGCTGTACATCGGCACCTTCACCAAATCGCTGTTCGCCGGCCTGCGCATCGGCTACCTGCTGCTGCCGCCCCAGCTCGTCACGCCGATGACCGCCGCTCGCACGCTGCAGGACGGACATAACGCCTCCATCGCCCAGCTGACCCTGGCCCGGTTCATGGAGGGTGGCCACTTCAACGCCCATGTGCGGGCCATGCGCGCGCTCTACGCCGAGCGCCGGGATGTACTGGCGGATCTGCTGCGCAGGCACCTGGGGGCGTTTCTCGTGCCGCAGGTGCCCGCCGGCGGGCTGCAGATGCCCTGCCATTTCGTGCAGGGCCTGTCTGAAGACGCCGTGGTCAGGGCGGCACGCGGAGTAGGGATCGATCTGTTGGGGATGGGCAGCTTGTACGCGGTGCCGAGGAACGATGCCGGCTTGCTGATGGGGTTTGCGGCACTGACACCCGCTGAGATGAGGGAGGCGGTGGTGAAACTGGAGAAGGTGTTGGCAGGTCTGGTCACTTCGGGACGTTCGATGCGGTAGCCCGTTCTGCGCGAAACGAAATGTGGTAAACCAATCGCTGAAATCCACCGCGAAAACCAGGACCAGACAACGCCTAGAATTCTTGGCAAAAAAACCAAAATGCACCATCAACGCCTAGAAAACTAGTCTTTATCGAGTAGCGGATTTTCCTTTCAAGTGGACCATACAAAGCCTAGAATCCTAGGCATGCAGGTCAATAACGGCGTTTTAAGCATAGGATCCCAGGCGTTATGAAAGCCATATCAATGACTGACGACGCTATCGCCAACGAGATCGGCCAACGCATTGAGGCTATCCGCCTGAAGCGTAATATTGGCCAGGACATCGTCGCCCATGAAGCCGGGATTTCCCGGGAGACCTACCGCAAGCTCACGGCAGGCAAAGGCACCCTGGTGAACGTGATTGCCGTCCTGAGGGTGCTGGGAGAGCTTGATCGTCTCGCCTCCCTCATCGAGGACGTCAGGACCAGCCCCGTGCAACTGGCAAAAATGCAGGGCAAGCAGCGGATGCGGGCGACTGTCACACGGGCTACACCGCCGGCGCCTGAACACGGAATCAGGACGCCTATCGGCAAGCCCACGCTCATTGGTGGCCCGAAACCCGACAAGGATGACAGCTGGTGATTGCACGGATCTATCTCTGGGATGTGTATGTAGGCGCGCTCAACTGGAACATTCAGACCCAGATCGGAGAGTTCGAATACACCCCCGAGTTCGTCAGGACCGGCCTTGAGATCTCGCCGGTCCACATGCCCTTGCGCCAGGACTACACCTACGTGTTCCAGGGGCTGGACCGCGAAACCTTCAAGGGCCTGCCCTCGATCCTCGCCGATTCCCTGCCCGATGATTTCGGCAACGCACTGATCGATGCCTGGCTGGCCCAACAGGGGCGTGACAAGGCAACGTTTACCCCGGTCGAACGCCTGCTGTACCAGGGCAAGCGCGGCATGGGCGCCCTGGAATATCGTCCGGCGATGGCCACCGAGCGGGACAAGGGGGAGAGCATCCATATCGATGCCCTGGTGCGCCTGGCCAGCGAGGTGTTGTCCGAACGCGAATCGATCGCTGGACGACAGCGCCCTGCAGCACCTCATCCAGATCGGTACCAGCGCCGGCGGCGCCCGGGCCAAGGCGGTGATCGCCATGAATGCCGAAGGCGAGATCCGTTCGGGCCAGGTCACCGCGCCGCCGGGTTTCGAGTACTGGCTGCTCAAGTTTGACGTGGCCAAGGACTCGACCGTACTGGCTGATTCGCAAGGCTATGGGCGCATCGAGTACGCCTACCACCTGATGGCCAGGGCGGCCGGGATCACCATGACCGAGTGCCGATTGCTGGAGGAAGGTGGACGCGCTCACTTCATGACCCGGCGCTTCGACCGCACGACCGAAGGTGAAAAGATCCACGTGGCGACCTTGTGCGCACTCGACCACGCCGACTTCCGCAAGCCTGGCCAATACTCCTATGCCGAGGCCTTCGCGGTGATGCGCGCACTGCGGATTGCCCGCGACGGCGCCGAACAGTTCTACCGCCGCATGGTCTTCAACCTGGTGGCACGCAACCAGGACGACCACACCAAGAACACGGCCTTCATGATGGACACCGACGGCACCTGGTACCTGACGCCGGCGTATGACGTGTCCTATTCCTACCTGCCTGGCAGCTTCTGGGTCGATACCCACCAGATGACCGTGAACGGCAAACGCGACGACTTCACCCTCGACGATCTGTTAAGCGTTGCCAGCCAAGTGCGTGGCATGGACGCACGGCGGATCATCAAGGAAGTCTGCGAAGCCGTCGCACAATGGCCGCAGTTTGCCCAGGACGCTGGGGTGCCAACCTCAGCCAGTAAGCGAATCGGTGAAGTACACCGCCTGTATCTTGGCGAGGGGCTTTGAATAAACGCCCCTCCCGAGGGCTGGACGCGCAGCTCAAGCCACCCGCACCACCACCTTGCCCTTGCTCCGCCCACCTGCCACCGCCGCCAACGCCTGTTCGGTAGCCTCGAAGGCGAACACTTGGTCGAGTATCGGCGTCAGGATCCCCTCCTCCACCAGCTGGGTGATGGCCTCCAACTGTCGACCATCGGCGCGCATGAACACGAACCGATAGCGCACGCCCGAGGCCTCACAACGCTTGCGGATGCGGCGGCTGAGCAGGCGAAGTACCTGCCGTAATGGCCAAGCCATCCCTTGCTCGGCCGCGAACTCAGGCGTGGGCGGCCCGGAAATGGAAATCAGCTGGCCACCCGGTTTGAGAATCTGCACCGAGCGCTCCAAGGTGCCTGCCTCCAACCCGCTGAGCACCACATCGTAGTCGCGCAATTCCCGGGTGAAATCCTGGCGCTTGTAATCGATGACCACATCCGCGCCCAAGGCCTTCACCCATTCGACATTGCCCGTGCTTGTCGTGGTGGCGACGAACGCCCCCAAGTGCTTGGCCAACTGGATCGCGATGCTGCCCACGCCACCGGAGCCCGCATGAATCAGCACCTTCTGCCCCGGCTTGAGCTGGGCGGTTTCCACCAATACCTGCCAAGCGGTCAAGGCCACCAAGGGCAGCGCGGCGGCCTGCTCCATGCTCAAGTTGGCGGGCTTGCGCGCCAACGCCTGCTGGGTGACGGCAATCTGTTCGGCAAAACTGCCGATGCGTGCCTGCCCAGGCCGTGCATAGACCTCGTCGCCGGGCTTGAAGCGGGTAACACGGGCGCCCACGCGCAGCACGGTACCGGCCAGGTCGTTGCCCAGGATCAGCGGCAAGCGGTACGGCAGCACCCGTTTGAACTCGCCGTTACGCAGCTTCACGTCCAGGGCGTTCACCCCGGCGGCGTGGACCCGCACCAGCACGTCGTCATCCCCCAGGGTGGGCACGGGCATTTCGGCGATACGCCCGACGACATCCTTGCCATAACGATCGATGATGAAAGCTTTCATTGAGATCTCCCGTGACTCACTGCGCACTGCGATAGCGCTCGGCCACCTGGGATTGGCGCAAATCCCCCATCAGCATCTGCCGTGCGCCATCCAGCGCAGCCCAGCGGTCGGCGTGCTGCAAGGGCGGAATGGTGATCGCTTCGCGGCGGTCGTAACCCACCAGCGCAGCATCGACCAAGTCTTCCACCTCCATCACTTCTGGCAACGTGTTGATATCCAATCCGGAACGCGACCAGATCTCGGTGCGGGTCGCGGCCGGCAGCACGGCCTGCACATAGACCCCCCTCTGCCCCAGCTCCAGCGCCAGCCCCTGGGACAGGAACTGCACGAACGCCTTGGTGGCGCCATACACGGTCATGCCCAGTTCCGGCGCCAGACCCACCACCGAGCCGATGTTGACGATCGCGCCAGTGCCCTGCTCGGCCAGGCGCGGCGCAATGGCGGCAGCCAAGCGGGTGACGGCGGTGACGTTCAGGCCGATCAGGCGCTCGAGGCTTGCGCCATCCTGCCCCAGAAAGCCCCCTGACTGGCCTTGCCCGGCGTTGTTGATCATCACGCCTATACGCGAGTCTTCACGCAACCGCGCTTCGACCCGAGCAAGGGCATCGGCCTGGGTGAGGTCGGCGACCAGCACCTCGACGGCGACAGCGAAGTGCTCACGCAGGCGGGCAGCCAGGGTCTCCAGGCGCGCCTGGTCGCGGGCGACCAGCACCAGGTCGTGACCACGCTGGGCGAAGCGTTCGGCATAGGTGGCGCCGATACCGCTGGAGGCACCGGTGACGAGAACGGTAGGCAAGGCACTCATGGCAAATCCTCAAGGTGGGTGGCGACACCCGATCGGGGTGGGCCTGGCATTTATGATTACGGCCATCATCTAACTATGTCAACATTTTGATGATGACTGACATCAATGTATGATGAACCTCATCCCCACGGCGCAGGAGTCATCCGCCATGAAAGTCACCAAGGCACAAGCCCAGGCCAACCGCGCCCATATCGTCGAGACGGCGTCCTCGTTGTTCCGCCAGCGGGGCTATGACGGGGTCGGCGTCGCCGAGTTGATGGCGGTCGCCGGTTTCACCCATGGCGGCTTCTACAAGCATTTCGGCTCGAAGGCCGACCTCATGGCCGAGGCGGCGGCCTGCGGGCTGTCGCAGAACGCCTCCGGCACCGACAGTGGCGGTGTGGCGGACTACCTGCGCCAGTACCTCTCCAGGGAGCACCGCGACAACCCGGCCTCAGGTTGCACCCTGGCGGCGCTGGCCAGCGATGCCGCGCGCCAGCCCGACGCCGTGAAGGCGGTGTTTGCCGACGGGCTCGAGCGCTTGCTGGCAACGCTCCAGGCCGCCAGCGAGCCGACGGATACCGCCGACGAGCAGGCCGAACGCGCCCGGCGCCTGGGCGTGATCGCCACCCTGGTGGGCGCCATCACGCTCTCCCGCGCCTGCCCGGACGATTCGCCGCTCGCGGACGACATTCTCCAGGCCTGCCGGGACCGGTTGCTGACACCGCAGTAACCCCGCCCCGAGCTGTATTGAAAATCGCCCAGGCGCTGTATCTGTTTCAGCAGGCGCCCGCCCTTCACCCTCCACCTCACCCCCTGGATGGCTGAAGGAACCCGCATCATGGCTGCCCTGCTGCTGCAAATGTCCCCCATTGGCTTGGTGATCGCCCTGATCCTGCTGCTGCGCCGCCCACCCGTGCAGGCCGCGCTGGCCGGCGTGGCCGGTGTCCTGCTGCTGTGGGGCCTGGGCGCCGCGCAGCCGCTGTCGGCGGCGGTGTCCGGCGCCATCCTGCAAGACACGCTTATCCTGTTCCTCAGCACCGCCTGCGTGATCGTTCCTGGGCTGGCCTTCGTCATCCTGGTCGAACGCGCCAACGCCCCGCAGGCAATCGGCGTCTGGGTGCGGGAGCTGGGCTGGACGCCGCCGATGCAGGTGATCTTCATCGTGCTGGGCCTGGCGCCGCTGCTGGAGGCGATGACCGGGTTCGGCGTATCGCTGATCGCCACGGTGCCGCTGCTGATGGGGCTGTTCTCGCGTCAGGTCGGCATGAAGATGGCGCTGGCCGGCATGGTGGTGATGCCCTGGGGCACGCTGGGGCTGGCCACGGTGATCGGCGCGCTGCTGGCCCATGTGCCGGCGCAGGAACTGGGCAGCCATTCGGCGCTGGTCAGCGCGCCGGTGTTCCTCGGCCTGGCCGCCGTGGCGCTGGTGCTGGCGGGGATTCGCAGCCTGCAGGCATGGCTGGGGTTGGCGCTGGTCTCGCTGCTGTTCAGCACGGTGCTGTATGCGGTCAACCACTGGATCGGGCCGGAGGCATCGGGCGTGCTGGCCGGGCTGGCGGTGGCCGGCGTGGGTCTGGGGATGTCCTGGGCGCGGCGCGGGGCGCTGGTGCGCTGGCCGCAGGCGGCATGGCCGTACCTGGCCCTGCTGACGGTGATCATCATCTCGCGGGGGCTGTTCCTGCTGTCGGGGTGGGACGGGCTATGGGTGGTGCATGGCACCAACGTGTCGTGGAAGCCACTGGCTTCGCCGGGGCTGGCCTTGCTGCTGGTGGTGCTGATGATGGTCGGGCGCCAGGGCACGGGCTTTCCGTGGCAGGCGCTGGTCACGCGGGCGCGGTTCCCGGTGGCGACAATATTCCTGTTCCTGCTGCTGTCGCAGGTGATGGTCAAGGCCGGCTTCCTGGTCGAGGCGCAACGGGCGTTGCAGGCGCTGTCCGGTGTGTCGCTGGCGTCGACGGTGTCGCTGCTGGCGGGGTTGGCCGGCTATGTCACCGGCTCCAATGTCGGCGGCAACACGCTGGTGATGCCCTCCATCGCCGCGCTGTCCACGGTCCACGGCCCGTGGCTGGCGGCGATGGTCAACAGCGCCGCCGGGCATGGCGCGCTGGGCTCGCTGTCGATCCTGTCGCTGATCATCGGGCTGGCCGGGGCCAACCGTGAGGAAGAGCACGGGCTGATCCGCTTCGGCTTTGCCCTGGTGCTGCTGAACATCGTCATCGTGGCTGCAACCGGCGTGGTTTTGCTCTACCTTTCCGGAGCCCCCGCCTGAGACGACACAAGGCCCCCATGGACCGGAACCCCAAGCCCGACAAACGCTGGCACACCGTCAACGCCTGGCTGCTGCGCCAGATCGACAGCGGCGAATGGCCCAGCGGCATGCAATTGCCTTCGGTGCGTGAACTGGCGCGGCTGTTCGACAGTAGCATCGCCACCGTGCAACGGGCACTGGCGGAGCTGGAGGCCAATGCCTATGTGCAGGCCACGCCACGGGTGGGCTATTTCGTCGCCAAGGGCGCGGCCCAGGTGCAGGGGTTCGACCTGGCAAGCGTCACCGTCAACGTCGACCACGCGGTGGTCGCCATGCTTGCCCAGGCGGCCAGCAACACCGCGCTTTCGCTGAGCTCGGCGGTGCTGCATGACGAACTGGCGCCCCAGGTTCTGCTGAGCAGATGCCTGGCCTCCCTGGCGAGCAAGGCCGATCTGGCGCTGGCCGGGCTGATCGCCCCACCCGGCCTGGCCTCGCTGCGCCGACGCATCGCCGGGCTGATGCTGCAACGCGGCGTGGCCTGCGGGCCGGACGATATCCTGGTGACCTCGGGCGACACCGTGGCCCTGGAACTGGCCCTCGAAGCCGTCGCCCGGCCGGGGGCCACTGTGGCCATCGAAACGCCCACCTACTACGGCATCCTGCAGACCATCGAACGCCTGGGGATGCGCGCCCTGCCCATCCGCACCCACGCCGACAGCGGCATGGACCTCGAGCACCTGGAATGGGCCCTCAAGCGCGGGAAGGTCGATGTGGTGTTCCTCAACCCGACGCTACAGAACCCACGGGGCTTCATCATGCCCGACGCGGCGCGGGCACGGCTCTCACAGCTGGCGCAGGCGACGGATGTGCCGATCATCGAGGACGATATCTTCTTCGACCTGGTGGACGAGACGCAGCGACCCAAGGCGATCAAGCACTACGACGAGACCGGGCAGACGATCTATTGCTCGTCGTTCTCCAAGACCGTGGCGCCGGGGTACCGGGTGGGCTGGTGCGTGGCCGGACGGTACCGGGATGCGATCCTGGCCCAGATGTTTTCGCGTAACCTGGCGGTGTCGAGCCTGGCGCAGCGGGTGCTGGATGAGTTTATCGGGCGGGGGTACATGGACGAGCACTGCGCGAAGCTGCGCGGGCGGCTGGTAGCGCAGACCGAGGTGATGGCGACGCTGGTGCAGTCGGTGTTTCCGGCGGGGACACGGTATGTGGCGCCGCAGGGCGGGTTTATCCATTGGGTCGAATTGCCGGAAGGGACGGACATGCTGGCGCTGCAACGGCTTGCGGCGGAGCGTGGCTGCAATGTCGGCGCCAGCGGGATGTTCTTTGCCGATGGGGAGTGTGGCACTGGGTTGCGGGTATGCCTGGGGCGGGTGATTACGCCGCAGGTGATGGGCGGGTTGAGGGTGCTGGCGGAGTGTGCGGCGCTTTCAGGCGCTTGATTGCTGGGGGCGCTTTGCGCCCCTTTCGCGGCACTAGGCCGCTCCTACAGAGAGATGCACGCTCCCGTGTAGGAGCGGCCTTGTGCCGCGAAAGGGCTGCGCAGCAGCCCCAGCTATCTGGATCAGGCCAAATGCACCTGGCTGCGCAAATGCTCGGCCAACATATCGATAAAGGTCCGCACCTTGGTCGAGCCATATTTGCTCTCCCGATGCAGGATATGGATCGGCCAGGGCGCCTCTTCATACTCGGCCAGGATTACCTGCAAGCGCCCGGCCGCCACTTCATCCGCCACCTGGTACGACAGCAACCGTGCAATCCCCAGCCCGGCACTGGCCGCGGCGATGGCGGCGTCGTTGCTGGTCACGGTGAGGCGCGGTTTCATGCGGATCAGCGTCGGGTCGTCGATGGCGCCGAAGCGCCAGTCCGTGCGCGGTGACAGGGTTCCGGCGGCGATGACTTCGTGCTTCTGCAATTCAGAGGGATGGCGCGGCGTGCCGTGGCGTTCGAGGTACTCGGGCGAGGCGCACAACAACCGGCGCATCCTGCCCACGCGCAACGCCTTGAGGCCCGAATCGGGCAACTGGCCGATGCGCACCGCCACGTCCATGCCCTCCTCCACCAGGTTCACCACGCGGTCGAGAAAGTACGCCGACACATCCACCTCGGGGTACTGCTGCAGGTAACGGACGATGCACGGCATGACGAACTTCTTGCCGAACAGGATCGGTGCGGTCACCGCCAGGTCGCCCTTGGGCGCGGCGTTGATGCCGGCGGCGGCTTCGTTGGCCTCGACGATGCTGGCGAGGATATGCCGAGTATCTTCCAGGTAGCGCCCGCCGGCCTCGGTCAGGCGCACACTACGGGTGGTGCGCAGCAACAGCTTGACCCCGAGTTGTTCCTCCAGGGCGCTGACGGCGCGGGTCACCGCCGCCGGCGAGATGGCCAGGCGACGGGCGGCGGCGGCGAAGCTTTCCAGCTCGCCCACGGCCACGAACACTTTCATCAGGTGGATCTGGTCCATGCCGCGCCCCACGCGTTGTCGTGGGGCGATTATCGCCGTGGTCACGCTAGAGCTCCAGTACCAGGGGCTGCACGCCGCCCTCGGCCTGGGCGGGGATAGCGCAGCAGATCAACACGCTGCCGGGCTCGGGCAATTCGGCGGGCGGGTTCGGGTAGTGGACCTGGCCGCTGACCAGTTTGGTCCTGCAGGTACCGCAAGAGCCCCCTCGGCAACTGAAGTCCGGCGACAGGCCACGGCTTTCCGCCAGTTCCAGCAGCGTGCCGCTGTCCGGCGCCCAACGCGCTTCCTTGGCGGAGCTGGCGAAGTACACCGGCACCGGCTCGCTGGCGGGAGGGGGCTGTTGCAGCGTCGGCTGGTTGTCGTCGGTGTGGCGGCGCAGGGTCGAGGGGCCGAAGGCTTCGGCATGGATGCGGGCGTCGGGCACATGCACGCCGCGCAGGCCTTCGTACAGGTCCTGGGTGAAGCTGGCCGGGCCGCAGAGGTAGAAGTCGTAGTCATCCAATGCCAGCGTGGCCTTGACCTGCTCGATGCCCAGGCGGCTGGCGAATTGGTAGTCATGCCCTGGCACGGCCGAAGGTTCGGGCTGGCTCAGGGCACGATGGATGCTCAGCAAGCCATTGGCCTGTTGCTGGAGCGCGGCAAGCTCCTGCTGGAACGGCATGTCGGCCAGTGTGCGCCCGCCATGGAACAGATGGATTCGCCGCCCCTGCCCCCTGGCCAATTGCTCGCGGAGCATGGCGATCAACGGGGTGATGCCGACGCCCGCGCCGATCAGCACAAGGGGCCGGTCGCTCTGCTGATCCAGGGTGAAGCTGCCCGTGGGCTGGCGCACCTCCAGACGATCGCCGACCTTCACCTGTTGGTGCAGATAGCGTGACGCCGGCCCCTGCGCCTTGACGCTGATGCGCAGGAAGCCATCGGACGGCGCGCTGGACAGGCTGTAGGTACGGATCAGCGGCGTCTCCCCATCGATGCGCAAACGCACGGGAATATGCTGTCCAGGGGCGAAGGCCACCGCGGCGCCATCCTCGGGTTGCAGATGGAACGAGCGGATATCGCGACTCTCCTGCTCGATGTGCAGTACCCGCCAGGTCAGCCATTGGCGCTGCCGTTCGCGCTGTTGCAGGCGCTGCTCGGCTTCGCGCCAGGTGCCGGTCATCAGGCTGGTGGGTGCGTATTCCTGGAAGGCCCAGCGCAGCGACACGGCAGCCCGGCGCAGCACCACCTGCTCGATGTCCAGGGTCCAGATCCGCTCG
The DNA here is from genome assembly GCF_028369275.1 of Mitsuaria sp. RG. Taxonomy (NCBI): domain Bacteria; kingdom Pseudomonadati; phylum Pseudomonadota; class Betaproteobacteria; order Burkholderiales; family Sphaerotilaceae; genus Roseateles; species Mitsuaria sp. RG. The sequence continues at coordinate 9,596 of NZ_JAQMYQ010000069.1, read as the reverse complement.
GCGCCTTCGAAGGCGCTGATCAGCGGGCTGTCGAGAATCACCTCGGTACGCCCGGAAACCTGCAGCACATCGCCCGTGGTGAAGTCGACGAACAGCAGGCCGGCGACCGGGTTGACCAGCAGATTGCCGAGGGTATTGAAATGCAGGTTGCCGGCGTAGTCGGGAATGGTCAGGCGATTGCCCTCGACCCTGACGAAACCAGGCCGGCCTCCGCGATGGGAGACGTCCACCGAGCGCTGGCCAGCGTCCTGATCGACATAGCTGGCGACAAAGAAGGTGTCGGCGCTTTCGATCATCGCGCGGGTTGCGGCATCGAGCGCCGCTGAATCCCGGCGCTCCTGCGGCGGCTCGTCGACGCGGGTGTACTCGCGCAGCTGGATGTACTGCGGGCAGTTGCCGAAGGATTGCTCGACCACCACCTCCAACTGGCCGGCGCTGGCTCGGCGGATCAGGCCATTGAGGCGATTGCGCCGCCGCGTGTGCAGCTCGATCCCCAGCAGGCCGATGGCGCCACCCGCCACCAGGCCAGGCGTGGCCGGATCGTCGCTGGCGAGATCGGCGCCGATCAACAGTTGCCGTGGATCGGGCGAGCTGACGAAGCCTTCCGGGCCTTCGAGCAGCGTCGCCCAGGGTTTGCCTGCGGCGTCCACGGTACCGGCCACCATGAACGGCAGCTGCTGGTAGAACGTGCGATGCTGGTCGGGCATGTAGTCACGAATGACCTTCTGCCCGAACGCCTCCATGCGCTCTGCAACACCGACGTGCTCCTGCAGCTGTTTTTCACCTGCATGCCAGGGCGATTGCATGGCGGCATCCCTCGGGAGTCAGAGCGTGGTCTGCAAACCGATGACCGTACGTGGCATCGGCACGAAGCCCGGCAGCGCCTCGACACGGGCCAGCCAGGCGCGCACGTTGGGGTATGGCTCCAGCGACACGTTGCCTTCTGGCGCGTGGGCGATGTACGAGTAGTTGGCGATATCGGCGATGGTCGCCTGGCTACCGACCAGGAACGGGCCCTTGGCCAGTTCAGCGTCGATCACCTTGAGCAGGGTGTGGGCGCGGCCGATGACTTCGTCGGTGTTGAACGAGGCACCGAACACCGTCACCAGGCGTGCCGCCGCCGGGCCGAAGGCCAGGGGACCCGCCGCCACCGACAACCAGCGCTGCACACGGGCGGCACCGACCGGATCCGCAGGCAACCAGCGCTCACCGCCATAGGCCTTTGCCAGATAGACCAGGATGGCGTTGGAATCGGCGATGACGATGCCATTGTCATCGATCACCGGCACCTGGCCGAAGGGGTTGATGGCGAGGAACTCGGGTTGCTTGTGCTCGCCCTTGGCCAGGTCGACGAAGACCAGTTCGGTGGGCAGTCCGAGCAGCGACAACATCAGCTCGATGCGATGGGCGTGGCCGGACTTGGGGAAGTTGTACAGCTTGATCGGGCTTGGCATGTGCAGGGCTCCGGATCAGCGCCGGGAGTGGCGCTGCTGGAGGACATGCTGCACTGGATCGGCTGGCAGCAGAATCAGTGCTGGGAGCAATCCAGTATTTCGGCAGGTGGAATAATCACACTCGCGGGGCAAGTCGGGTCGCCGCATCGCCGCTCCCGCGAGCCCGCACTTACGATCTCAATGACGGTGCTGCTTCTGGTACTGATACAACCCCCGCGCCGCCTCGACCACCAGCGGCACACAGGCCTGGAGCTCATCGAAACTCATCGAATCGAGCAGCTCGAAGTTGTCTTCCAGCCCATGCAGGGAAATGGCCTTGAGCAGACGATCCTGCTCCGGCGGCAGCTCGCTCCACTCGGCCACCTGGGTCCCGCGCATGTAGCCGAAGCACCATTCCTCGAGAATGATCGCCGGGCCTTCCTCGCCTTCGCTCTCCTCGAACAGCGGTTCGAAGTGCTCAATGTCGTCGGCCAGCTCTTGCGCCACCTGGCTGGCGTAACGCAGCATCAACGCGGTGTAGGCCTCTTCATGGGCGGGCTTCTTGAACTTCGGCACCTTGCCGCCGGCGACGGAGGGTAGCCATTGCTCGGGATTGACCTTGCTAGGGGAGCTGGCCAGAGCGGTGAAGAAACCGTTGAGCTCGGCGAGGTTGAGCACCGAATAGTCGTTGCCGTAGGTGATCAGCAGGTCTTCGAGGCGGTGGAGTTCTTTTTCGCTGAGCGCGGGGAGCATGGGCGGGTGTCCTGGGGCGGAAATTTGCGTGCACCCTAGCACAGGCAACGCCTGCCCGCTCCCATCAAGGGAACGGGCATCGGACTATTGCTGCAGCCAGTGCGCCAGGTCGGCCTGCCGCCCGGTGCCGATCAGCAGCCACAGCAAGAGTCGGCACTTGCGCGGGCAGAGCCAGCCGGCCATGTGCAGGCCCCGGGCCTGCAGGTCGATCTCACCGCCGATAAATCCGTAGGTCCCCTGGGCTGTCGGGCCATTGCCGGTGCGGGAGGCGATGATCACCGGCATGTTGCCGGCGATGCTCCCCAACGCCTCGGCCCAGGCTTCGGAAACATGGCCTGCGCCAAAGCCGGCAATCACCAGCCCTGAATAGCCCAAACTACCGATGGCTTGCAGCAGCCTCGTATCAGCATCGAGACAAGCCTCCAGCAGGACGACCTGGTGATCCACCTGCACCGGCAGGGGCAACACCCGCCTTGGCGTGGCAGCCTGGCGATAAATTGGGCGACCCTCCACGACCTCCCCTATCGCCCCTGCACCGGGCGACTCGAAGGCCGCCATTGCCAGGCTGGCAGTCTTGCGTACCCGTGCGGCTTGGTGGATCTGGTCGTTGATCACCACCAGCACGCCACGCCCCCGGCTACCATCGGCTATCGCCACCTGCACTGCCGCCAGCAGGTTCGCCGGACCATCCGCGCCCGGTTGGCTGGCCGAACGCATGGCGCCGGTCATGATCAGCGGGATGTCATGGGGCCAGAGCAGGTCGAGGAAATACGCGGTCTCCTCCAGCGTATCGGTGCCTTGGGTGAGGACCACGGCCTGGGCCCCCGCTTGCACTTGCGCGCTTGCCCAGGCCAGCGCGTTCAGCATGTCGCTGAACGCCAGCGAGGCGCTCGGCACCAGGCATAACGTGGCGGTACTGATCTGTGCCAGTGCCTGCAGTTGCGGCAGGGACGCCAACAGCGCGGCGCAATCGAGCCGGGGTGTCACACCCTGCCCCGGCCCCTCGGATTGCATGCTGACCGTGCCGCCCAGGCTGGCGATCGAAACACGTGGTGCTGTCATGGGTTACCTCCCGCAAGCAGGCCGACCAGGGGCACGATGCCCAGGGTGCTGATGGCCATGGACAGGACATTGCCGATATAGCCGTGCATGTATCCCGGCAAGCGCTGGCTGATGGCCACGGCAAGCGGTGGCGCGATCAGCGCGCCGAGCACGGCGCTGGCGACGATCACCTGCCAGCTGCCGCCCAGTGTCAGCACGGCGGCTGGTACGATCGAAACGATAGGAATATAGGTCGGATACCAGCCCCGTTCTTGCCATTGCCGCCGCCAGAACAGCACACCAACCAGCGATGCCAATGCCTGCCCGGCCACCATCTGCAGCACCAGTTGCGAGCCATAGGCCGGTGCCGCCGGGGCCAATACATAAGCCAGCAGTACGCCCAGCAGCAAGCCGAGGCTGGCCAGTTCATTACCGAAGAACGGCGCTTCGCTGAAATCGGCCAGTACCCGACGCAGGGTCCAGACCACGCCATAGTCCGGCTTGCTGGCCGTCGCTACGACCTCAGGACGCTGCCCATCGCGAACCAACGTCGGGAAGCGCTTGCACAGCAGGAACGCCAGTACACTGGCCAGGGCCATGCCACTGACATTGCCGATCACCACCGGCAACTGCAGCGGGTAGCACAGGTAGTTGACCAGCAGCAGGCTGGCCGGCGTCACCAGCACGGCACCGAGCAGCGCGCCATTGATCGTGACGCGCCAACCGCCGCCAAACAGCAGGACCATGGCCGCCGGTAACGAGACAAAGGCGACGAAGGTCGGCTGCCAGGCACCACCGTCCAGGGTCCAGCCCCACAACGCATGGCTGAGCAGCAGACCGAGCAGCGAGCTGATGATCAGCCAGGGCCACAGTCCGGTGCCGTAGCAGATGGCAAAGCCTTGCCAGCGATACCCGCGCTGCTGGGCCCAATGCGCGAGGCTCGCCCCCAGCAGCAGCCCCAGTGCCGGCAACTCGTGCTTGTAGAAGGCGACCTCGCTGATATCGCCGACAATCCAGCGCAGCCTGCTCAACGGCTGGTCGAGGGTTGCGACGAGCTGCGCATAATCGGGCCATCCACCCAACATCAGGCTGGCAACGCAAAGCAGCGCGAGGCCCAGGAGAATCAGCGACGACGACCGTCGTCGCGGTAAGGAAAGGCGCTGTTCCATGACGCCTCCTCAACGTGGCATCGGCGCATGCAGCCGATACCCCAGGGTGGCGTCGTAGAGGTCGGTGCGCCGGTCACGCGGCAGGTCGTTGAGGCTGTTCCAGATCGGCGCCGAGCGGGCGGCACTGAGGTCGACATCGGCATAGAGGATGCACTCCTCCTCGGCATTGGCCACCTCGCCGATAGGCCAGCCATTGGTGCCGGCAATCAGCGAACAACCGAGGAAGCGCCCGCCCCGTTCGCGACCGATGCGATTGGCGGCGGCGATGTAGACATTGTTGACGTGGGCCGCGGTCATTGTCAGGTACGAGGCCATGCAGCGTCCGGCCTCGTCGAACAGCGGCGGCGGTGTCCAGACCCAGTTGTTCAGGCTGCAGATGATGTCGGCGCCCTGCGCCGCCATGAGCCGTGGCACCTCCGGGAACCAGATGTCCCAGCAGATCAGCAGGCCGATGCGGCCGATGGGCGTTTCGAATACCGGGAAGCCCAGGTCCCCTGGCGTGAACCAGAGCTTTTCCTGGTTCCACAGGTGCGCCTTGCGGTAATGCCCGAGCCGCCCCTGCGGGCCAAACAGCACGGCGCTGTCGAAGAGCTTGAGGCCGTCACGCTCGGCGAAGCCTGCGGCCAGATACACCTGCTGCTCACGGGCGAACTCCGCCCAGGCCTGCAGGCATCGCCCATCCTCCAGCGACTCGGCGTGACCATAGGCCTCGGCGCGGGAGTTGAAGGTGTAGCCGGTGTTGGCCAGCTCCGGCAGCACGATCAGGTTGGCCCCTTCACGCGCGGCGCGGCGGGCCAGGGCCAAGCCACGGCTCAGGTTGCCATCGCAATGGTCCAGGCCGACCTGCGGATCGTACTGGATGACGGCAATGCGTACGGGGCTGACGGGAGTGGTGTGTTCCTGCATGGCGGCTTCCTGTTCTGGTTGTTGTGGAAGGCCGCCAGTAGAACGGGCATGGCATAAGGGACGACAGTCAGCGGAATCCTCTGGAACTGAGGGAGATTGCGAAAATACCTGGAGGAGCACTCCTACAAAGTTGTTTCAAAGCGCCTGTCGAGGTACCTGATAATGCGGATAGTGCTCCAGGCTGAAGCCCCCCTTGAAACGTGCGCCGGTGTTGTTGCAGAGGTTGATCACGGTGTCGATGGCAGTACGCAGACACGGCTCGGTCCAACCGGCATCGACAGAGAAAGACTCCCCGGCGAGGTAGAGCCCTGAATGGGCACTCAGGTCGCGGTTGTACTTCATCAGGCTTACCGCGTCGTAATAGGTGCCCGCCCGGTACAATTTCGCACAGCCAAGTGCACTCCTGTCTGTCATCCATCTTTGTATGCGGGTGTTTCCAAGATCGATATGCGGCGAGATGGGCTCGCTGATGTTGGTACAACGCAACAGAATTCGATCGAGTTCCGCTACGCATTTTTCCACCAACTCGGTGTCTGAATAGGCCGCCAGCTTGGTGGCATCGTCCTCCCAGGTGTAGCTGAGCAGGATGCAATCGCGGGTGTGCTGATCGTTGTAACGGTAGGCGTATACATCGTGCACGAAGCTGTCGGTGACCAGGATCTGCGGCAGATGGGGATGCTGGTCGAGAAAGCTTTTACGCAGCGGTGCATAAACCTTGCAGCTGGTTTCCCAATGGGCGTGCTTCCAGGCCTCGACAATGGCCGGTGGCAGCATGTTCCGGGAGAACCCCTCCAAGCGCATCCCAGTTTCGATCAACCAGGACGGCGTGGTAAGCACCACACTGTCGAATACCTCACTCATCGGCTGAGCCTTGGCTTCATCGCTGTGCCGCCAACGGTAATCGACGCGGATGCGGCCATCGGCCAATTTGTGCAGTCCATGAACCGAGCTGTCCGTCAGCAGGCCATCCTTACGCGCCACGCACTGGCTATACAAGGATTCGCCCAAGCCAGCGATGTCCATGAACAGCAGGGCCTCATCCAACGCAGCGATCCCCAGGTAGGCAGGAGCCTGGAAATGCAGGCCTTTGCTGTCGGGCACAGTCTCGACATCCTGATACGGCGCTGCAAGCACTTGCCCCCTTTCATCTACACGCCCATGCACAAGCTGCAGGTGGCTGCTGAACCCGAAAATGGCAGTACGCAGCGGATAGAGGCAACACACGTCGTAGAAGGCGCCCCAGCTGCCATCACCGATGCCGATTGCATAGAAGATCGCCGACTCGTCACGGTCCATGCCAAGGCCGCCGAAATCGCCTGGATTGCCAGGGTCCCAAGCCTCCCGGATCGGCAGCAGTACCAGGTCACGGAACGACAGCCTGTGATATCGCTCGACGATTGCCGACCACATCGCCAGCCAGCCTTCTGTGCCGTAGATGGCGGCCGCCTGTTCGGCGAAACGCTCGGCAAAGCGCCGCCACTTGCCATGAATCCTTTGTAGTACCGCAGTAGGTGGCGGGGTGTGACCTTCGGGGTTTTTCCAGATCAGCAGCTTCGGATCACCCTTCCCTTCAAGTTGGCCTTCACGCAGATAGATACCTGTCGCATTGACCCAGGGCGTGCCAGGGTTGGGGAAGTCGGAAAGCCGCAGGTCGAACAGATCTGCGTAATACGCCATCAATGAACGGCCTGCCTTGGGCGGCTCGCCGGTTCGGTTGAAGAACGGCATGCGCATGGCGCCCATCTCGAAGGGGGCGGTGTGTGCTGGTGGCTTGTCAGCAGAGGATGACACGGTGAGATGACGCCCCCCGATTCGCCGGGCCTGCTCGATCAGGGTGATATGGGTGAAACCACAGCGCAGCAGTTCTCGTGCGACGGTGAGGCCGGTGACGCCAGCACCGACAATGCAGATGCGATGTGCAGGACGAGCAGCCTGGGCAATGCCGCCCTGTTGTTCGACAAGACGTCGGTAGTCGAAACACAGGTCAGGCGGATTCGGGAAGCGTGCGGCCCATGGCAGCACTGGAGTGTGAGGCTCGACGGCCAGGTCGGCGGGATGGTTGTGCGTTGATCCGATGGTCATGGTCTCGGGTTCTCAGGGTAGGTGAGGAACCTGAGCATGCCGGGAGCAGGGAGGAGGGGATGGGTAGATGTGTATTGTGGTGCAGCGTACGTTGTTGCCTGTACTTACGCTGTCGCGGGACAAGCCCGCTCCTACAGGGACCGCATAATACCTGTAGGAGCGGGCTTGTCCCGCGATGGGTCGTCAGCGTTTAGACCGCCAGCGCGCGCTCACGCAGCTCGCTGTTGAGGATGCGGTCGTTCTCGCTGTAGTCCACCGGGCAGTCGATCACGTGCACGCCAGGGGTCTTGATGCAGTGCTCGAGCAGCGGCAGGAAGCCTTCGGCGCTTTCCACGCGGTGGCCATTGGCACCGTAGGCTTCGGCGTATTTGACGAAGTCCGGGTTGCCGTAGTCCAGGCCGAAATCGGTGAAGCCCATGTTGGCCTGCTTCCAGCGGATCATGCCGTAGCCGTCGTCACGCAGGATCACCACGGTGATGTGCATGCCCAGACGTACCGCGGTTTCCAGCTCCTGGCTGTTCATCATGAAGCCGCCGTCGCCGCATACCGAGATGACCGGGCGATCCGGGTACACCAGGTGCGAGGCCATGGCCGATGGCAGGCCGGCGCCCATGGTCGCCAGGGCGTTGTCCAGCAGCACGGTGTTGGGCTTGTGGGCCTTGTAGTTGCGGGCGAACCAGATCTTGTAGATGCCGTTGTCCAGGGCGACGATGCCTTCGGACGGCAGGGCGCGACGGATGTCGGCGACCATGCGCTGCGGGTAGACCGGGAAGCGGTTGTCATCGGCGCCTTCGGCGATCTGCGCTTCGTTCGCTTCACGGATGGCCATCAGGCGGGTGAAGTCCCAGTGGCTGGTGTCGGTCAGCGCTTCGCTGATCTGCCACACGGCGTTGGCGATATCGCCGATCACTTCCACCTGCGGGAAGTACACGGCGTCTACCTCGGCCGAACGGAAGCTGACGTGGATCACTTCGGTACCGCCACGGACCATGAAGAACGGCGGCTTCTCGATCACGTCGTGACCGATGTTGACGATCAGGTCGGCGGCTTCGACGGCGCGGTGCACGAAGTCACCGGACGACAGCGCGGCGTTGCCCAGGAAGCGCGGGTGGCGCTCGTCGACCACACCTTTACCCATCTGGGTGGTGATGAACGGGATGCCGGTCTTGTCGATCAGTTGCTTGAGGACCTTGGCGGTCATCTTGCGGTTGGCGCCGGCGCCAATCACCAGGATCGGATTGCGGGCGTTCTGCAGTTTCTGCACGGCGGCTTCGATGGCCACGTGCTCGGCCAGCGGGCGACGGTGCAGGCTGCGCGGGATCGGCAGCGCATCGGTCTGCTCGGCGGCGATGTCTTCCGGCAGCTCCAGGTGCACGGCGCCCGGCTTCTCTTCTTCGGCCAGGCGGAAGGCCTCACGCATGCGAGCAGGGATGTTGTCGGCCGAGGCGAACTGGTGGGTGTACTTGGTGATGGGGTCCATCATGCCGCACACGTCGATGATCTGGAAACGGCCTTGCTTGGACTTCTTGATCGGCTTCTGGCCGGTGATCATCATCATCGGCATGCCGCCCAGGTAGGCGTAGGCGCTGGCGGTCACCAGGTTGGTCGCGCCAGGGCCGAGGGTCGACAGGCTGACGCCGGTCTTGCCGGTCAGGCGGCCGTAGGTGGCGGCCATGAAGCCCGCGGATTGCTCGTGGCGGGTCAGTACCAGCTTGATCTTCGACTTGCGCAGGGACTCGAGCAGGTCGAGGTTTTCCTCACCGGGAATGCCGAACACATACTCGACACCTTCGTTTTCCAGGCATTGCACAACGACATCGGCGGCCTTGGCCATCTTGCTTCTAACCTCAAGTAATAGGACGGTGAAAGTCCAGAAATGCGCAGCACGGTACGCTGGCATCGCTCGGTCCGGGTGCCAGGATTGCCCCGAACCTAAGCCTTGACGCAGGGTAGGTACGGGGAAGTCACGTAATTGTGACGGCAATATTGTCGCACCTGTGACGAGGCGATGTGAGGTAGCCGACGAGCAAAGGATATTTGCATGATCGTCAGCAAACGGATCCGCTGTAGGAACAGAATACCGTGGGAGCGGGCTTGCCCCGCGATCAGGCCAGCCCAGGCAACATCACCGCCTGATCCGGCCTGATCGCGGGGCAAGCCCGCTCCCACGTTGTGTATTCCACAGCAGAGGTGCGTTGCTTTTCGGGACGCA
>NZ_JAQMYQ010000068.1:0-24387 GCF_028369275.1 Mitsuaria sp. RG | reverse complement strand
TTGGGTTTGGCGCTAGACTTTTGATCGGCAACGGCAACGGCAACGGCAACGGCAACGGCAACGGCAACGGCAACGGCAACGGCAACGGCAACGGCAACGGCCAAAACGATAAACCGGCAATCGGCCTCCCGTTTTTTCCGCGAATTGGCCGTTTGCCCCTCACCACCCTGGGCTTAACCTGCAGGCAGATACCCCTCAGGAGAAACCCGATGCAATCCATCCGTCTACCTATTGCCCTGTTGACATTAGGCCTGCTCGCCCCGTTGTCACCTACCTGGGCCCACGGCGAGAAGCCCGACCAGGTCAAGATTCTCCAGGAACAACTCCCCACCAACGCCCCCGGCAAGAAAGCCGTGATGCTCACGGTCAGCTATGGCCCCGGCCAGGCATCGCCCGCCCATCAGCATCCGGGAGCGGTCATGGCCTATGTGCTGGAAGGGGCGGTGACCTCCAAGCTCAACGACGAACCGGAGAAAACCTACAAGGCCGGCGAGTTCTGGTACGAGGCGCCGGGCACCGTGCACAGCGTGTCGCGCAATGCCAGCAAGACCCAGTCGGCCAAACTGCTGGTCTGGAGCCTGGTGGACGAGGGGCGGCCAGTGACCGAACCCCTGTCCCAATGATTAACCGAGGGGGTTACAGCGCGCCCTTCGCAGCTTGGATCAGGGCGTCGTCCAGCACCTGGCTGGGGGCGACCTGAACGCTCTGGGTGTAGAAGGGCGGCAGCTTCTGCGCCAGCTGCGCCACGGCCTGCGGCGTCACACCTGGGTGCAGCAGCACATATTGCAGGTTGGACGGGAACGACTGCGGCACAGGCCCCTCCATGGTCGAGCCATACGCACCGAAGGTCATCACTGCTTCACTGGTGCGCGGATCAGGGATGTACAGGAAGACGAACGTGCCGTACTTGGGATGGGTGAGGTACTGCTGCGCCTCAGCGCGGACCTGCGGGTCGTTGCTGTTCATCAACTGCCAGCGCATCAGGGCATAGCGGCGTGTGGTTTCCATGAACGCCGTGCGGATGGGCGACTGTTTTTCCTGGCCGCCAAGGCAGGCCAGCAGGTTGCCGAACGGATCCAGCAAGGCCACGGCATTCATCGTGTCGGCATGGCGAGCGGTTTCCGTCAATGGCTTGGCCAAGGCCGCGCCCGGCATGCGCGGGTCGTCGAACTTGACCGTCAATGCCCATGAGCTGAGTTCGGTCAATGCCTTGCGCACCGCGCTGTTGGCCGGCAGCGATGCCGGGTTCTTAAGCTTGTCAGGCGCCAGGCCACTATTGTTGCTCGCATCGCGTACCGTGTTGACGCTGGCGTCGAAGATCGAGCCGGTCAGGCTGAATACTCGCGAGTCGATGGTTTCCTTCGCGAAGACGGGGCCTGTCGAGCCTTGGTACTGCCGATCGATAGGCTTGTCTACCGCGTAGTAGCCCCAGGTTTGCTGGGCTTTCTGGCGCACTTCCGGCGGCAGGGTCGGGAAGTCGAACTGACTGTTGTAGTTGACCCCGGCATAGGTGTCGATGGCGCTGACCGCCACATTGAAACCGGCGGTCAGCAGCGAGCCTGCGCACATCGCGCAGGGGTCCAGGGTAGTGACCACGGTGAGCGCGCCGGGCGGCGGCAGGTTCAGGGCCTGGCGATTGTCGTAGTACCACTGCACCAACTGGCGTTCGCCGTGGGCTGTAGGATCATGAGGCAGGAACGGGGGTTGCGCGGTGCTGTCGGGGTAGGGCATCAGCACATTGTTGTGCATGGCCTTCAACACCTTGCCGGTGGCATTTTCGATGATGCAGCCGCCTACCGCGAACGTCTTCTGCAGTGCGGCGAGGATGGATTGATCGGCGACCACTTCCACGGCTTGCTGGGCATTGCGAACGGTGTCCATGTTGACTCCCTGTCGTTGCTGCGCGAGGTGCGCAGGCAGACGATAGTCCAGGGCAGTCGGAAAACAAGCGGCGGATCCTGAAAAGAAAAAACCTCCAGTGCTTGCGCATCTGGAGGTTTTCAGTGTTTGGCTCCGCGACCTGGACTCGAACCAGGGACCCAATGATTAACAGTCATTTGCTCTACCGACTGAGCTATCGCGGAATCTGCGCGTATCTTACTGACTGCTTGGGGGAAGTCAAGCTTCCCCCAAGACAATCAAGCAGTTACAGCACTTCGACGATGGCCTTGGTGACCACGTGAATGTTGCTCTGGTTCAGTGCGGCGACCGCGATGCGACCGGTGTCCAGGGCGTAGATGCCGAACTCGTTCTTCAGGCGCGCCACTTGCTCAACGGTCAGGCCCGAGTAGGAGAACATGCCGCACTGGCGACCGACGAAGCTGAAGTCGCGCTTGGCGCCGTATTCGGCCAGCAGCTCGACCATCTGCTTGCGCATGCCGTGGATGCGCTCGCGCATCTCGGCCAGCTCGGTTTCCCACATCTGGCGCAGCTCGGGGCTGTTGAGCACGGCGGCGACGATGCTGGCACCGTGGGTCGGCGGGTTGGAGTAGGTGGTACGGATTACCCGCTTGACCTGCGACAGCACGCGGGTGCTCTCGTCCTTCGAGGCGGTGACGATCGACAGCGCGCCGACGCGCTCGCCGTACAGCGAGAACGACTTGGAGAACGAGCTGGAAACGAAGAACTCAAGGCCCGATTCGGCGAACAGGCGCACGGCGAAGGCGTCTTCGTCGATGCCGGCACCGAAGCCCTGGTAGGCCATGTCGAGGAACGGGATGTGGCCCTTGGCCTTGACCACTTCCAGGACGTTTTTCCAGTCGTCCAGCGACAGGTCGACGCCGGTCGGGTTGTGGCAGCAGGCGTGCAGGACGATGACCGAGCCGGCCGGCAGCTTGTTCAGGTCCTCGAGCATGCCGGCGCGGTTGACGTCTTGGCTGGCGGCGTCGTAGTAACGGTAGGTCTGTACCGGGAAACCGGCGCTCTCGAACAGGGCACGGTGGTTTTCCCAGCTCGGGTCGCTGATGGCCACCACGGCGCCCGGCTGCAGGCGCTTGAGGAAGTCGGCGCCGATCTTCAGCGCGCCGGTGCCGCCCACGGCCTGCACGGTGACCACGCGGCCGGCGGCCAGCAGTGGCGACTCGGCGCCGAAGATCAGCTTCTGCACGGCCTGGTCGTACTGGGCGATGCCGTCGATCGGCAGGTAGCCGCGCGAAGCGTGCTGGGCGGCACGGGCGGTCTCGGCTTCGATTACCGCGCGCAGCAGCGGGATGCGGCCTTCCTCATTGCAGTAGACGCCCACGCCCAGGTTCACCTTGTCGGTGCGTGGGTCGGCGTTGAATGCTTCGTTGAGGCCCAGGATAGGGTCGCGGGGTGCCAGCTCGACAGCGGAAAACAGGCTCATTGTTACCTTGGCTCTGATAGGAGAGTGATAGGGGTCGCCACGCTCCAGCCGAAGGCACTGAAGCGGTGCACAAACGGGGAGTCAGTATAGTGATACCGACCGGTCACTGCGACAGTCTGGCGCAGCTTTTCCGGCTGTTTGCGCAAATATTTTTCGACCATTGGTCGAATTGCCCGGTCCATAGACATGAACGTTCACAGGTCGGGCTTGAATCCCGCGCCCGGGGCGCGCATTTGGGTATAGACTACTGGCTAAATTTACAGTTGCCGCGACATCCACGAGGTCCGTCATGTCCGAGTTCCAGCTCGTCACCCGATTCCAGCCGGCCGGCGACCAGCCCGAGGCCATCCGCCAGATGGTCGAGGGCATCGACGCGGGCCTGTCGCACCAGACCCTGCTCGGGGTGACCGGCTCGGGCAAGACCTTCAGCATCGCCAACGTCATCCAGCAGGTGCAGCGCCCGACCATGGTGCTGGCGCCGAACAAGACCCTGGCGGCCCAGTTGTACGGCGAGTTCAAGGCGTTCTTCCCGAACAACGCGGTGGAGTACTTCGTCTCCTACTACGATTACTACCAGCCCGAGGCCTACGTGCCGTCGTCGGACACCTTCATCGAGAAGGACGCGTCGATCAACGACCACATCGAGCAGATGCGCCTGTCGGCGACCAAGGCGCTGCTGGAGCGGCGCGACGCGATCATCGTCACCACCGTGTCGTGCATCTACGGCCTGGGCAGCCCCGAGACGTACCTGAAGATGGTCCTGCACGTCGACCGCGGCGACAAGCTCGACCAGCGTGCCCTGCTGCGGCGCCTGGCCGACCTGCAGTACACCCGCAACGAGATGGACTTCGCCCGTGCCACCTTCCGTGTGCGCGGCGACGTGATCGACATCTTCCCGGCCGAATCGGACCTCGAGGCCATTCGTATCGAGCTGTTCGACGACGAGGTGGAGAACATCGCTGCCTTCGATCCGCTGACCGGCGAGGTGATTCGCAAGTTGCCGCGTTTCACTTTCTACCCCAAGAGCCACTACGTGACCCCGCGGGAGACCCTGCTCGACGCGGTGGAGGGCATCAAGGACGAGCTCAAGGATCGACTGGAGTACCTGAACACACACAACAAGCTGGTCGAGGCGCAGCGCCTGGAGCAGCGCACCCGGTTCGACCTGGAGATGATCCTCGAGCTGGGCTACTGCAACGGCATCGAGAACTACTCGCGCTACCTTTCCGGGCGCCCGGCCGGTGCGCCGCCGCCCACGCTCTACGACTACCTGCCGGATGACGCGCTGCTGGTGATCGACGAGTCCCACGTCAGCGTTCCGCAGGTCGGTGCGATGTACAAGGGTGACCGTTCGCGCAAGGAGACCCTGGTGGAGTACGGCTTCCGCCTGCCGTCGGCACTGGATAACCGGCCGATGCGCTTCGACGAATGGGAGGCGGTCAGCCCACAGACCATCTTCGTCTCCGCCACCCCCGGTACCTACGAGGCCGAGCACGCCGGGCGGGTGGTGGAGCAGGTGGTGCGGCCGACCGGCCTGGTCGATCCGCAGGTCGAGGTGCGCCCGGCGCTGACCCAGGTGGACGACCTGCTGTCGGAGATCGGCAAGCGCGTGGCCATGGGCGAGCGGGTACTGGCCACCACGCTGACCAAGCGCATGGCCGAGGACCTCACCGACTACCTGGCTGACCACGATGTGCGGGTGCGCTACCTGCACTCGGACATCGACACCGTCGAGCGGGTCGAGATCATCCGCGACCTGCGGCTGGGCACCTTTGATGTACTGGTGGGGATCAACTTGCTGCGTGAGGGTCTGGACATGCCCGAGGTGTCGCTGGTGGCGATCCTCGATGCTGACAAGGAAGGCTTCCTGCGCTCCGAGCGTTCGCTGATCCAGACCATTGGTCGCGCCGCGCGCAACCTCAACGGCAAGGCGATTCTCTACGCCGACAACATCACCGGCTCCATGCAGCGGGCCATCGACGAGACCGAGCGGCGCCGGGCCAAGCAGGTGGCGTTCAACGAAGCCAATGGCATCGTGCCCAAGGGTGTGGTCAAGGACATCACCGACATCATGGAAGGCGCCACAGTGCCGGGCGCACGGAGCAAGAAGCGCAAGGGCATGGCCAAGGCGGCGGAGGAGGCCGAGCGCTACGAGGCCGAGCTGCAGACCCCGGCGCAGATCACCAAGCGCATCAAGCAGTTGGAAGAGAAGATGTTCCAGTTCGCCCGCGACCTGGAGTTCGAGGCCGCCGCGCAGTTGCGCGACGAGATCGGCAAGCTGCGCGAGCGGCTGATCGCCAGTTGAGCGGCGTCTATCAGTGCCGGCCCCTTCGCGGGTAAACCCGCTCCCACAGGATTCGCGTAGACGCTGAACCTGTGGGAGCGGGTTTACCCGCGAAGAGGCCGGCAGCCGCACGACAGATTTTGCTTGTGGGCTGTGTCAGTGAGCCTCACCCGCCTTCAACCCCTGCGGCAACGTGCGGGTCAGCAACACCGCCAGCATGCTCACCGCCAGCCCGATCCCGACAAAATGGAAGGCATCGTTGTAGGCCATGATCAAGGCCTGCTGGTGGGTAATCTCGGACAGCTTGCCCAGCGCCGCGCTATCGCTGCCTAGCCGCTCGGCTAGCTGCGCCAGGCGCTCCGCCACCTGTGGGTTGCTCGGCACCACCGCCTCGCGCAGGTAGTCGAAGTATTCCTTGGTCCGTGCATCCAGCAGCGTCGCCAGCAAGGCAATGCCGATGGCGCCACCCAGGTTGCGCAGGATGTTGAACAGGCTCGACGCCGAGCCCGCGTCCTGGGGCTGGATATAGGCCGTGGCGATCAGCGAGATGGTCACCATGATCATCGGCTGGCCAAGGGCGCGGATCACCTGGATCTGGTTGAACTGCGGGCCGGCGAAGTCCGGATTGAGCACCCCGGAGCCGAAGCTGGCCGCGCCGAACAGGCAAAAGCCCAGGGCGCACAGCACCTTGGGCGGGATCACCTTCATCAACTGCGGCACCAGCGGAATCAGGAACAGCTGCGGCACGCCCATCCACATGATCACCTCGCCGATCTGCAGGGCGTTGTAGCCCTGGATCTGCGCCAGGTACAGCGGCAGCAGGTAGATCGACCCGTACAGGCCGACGCCCATGCCCAGGCTGGCAATGCTCGACAAACCGAAGTTGCGGTTGCCGAGAATGCTCAGGTTGATCAGCGGGTGCGGACGGGAGAACTGCAGGATCACGAACAGGATCAGGCTGAGCAGGGCGATGCTGCCCAGGCTGACGATCAGGCTCGACTCCAGCCAGTCCTTGCGATGCCCCTCCTCGAGAAACACCTGCAGGCAGCCCAGGCCCAGGCCGAGGGTGACGATGCCAGCGTAGTCGGTGCTCTTGAGCAGTTCCCAGTGCGCTTCCTTCTTCTCCAGCCCGTAGAGCAGGCCGGCGATCATCACCAGCCCCGGCGGGATGTTGATGTAGAAGATGTATTCCCAGCCCCAGTTCTCGGTGAGCCAGCCGCCCAGGGTCGGGCCGATGGAAGGGGCGAAGGTGGCGGTCATGGCGAACATGGCCATGCCTTTGGCGCGGTGGTGTTCGGGCAGCTTGATCAACGTCAGGGTGAACGCCAGCGGGATCAGCGCGCCACCGGTGAAACCCTGCAGGGCGCGGAACACGATCATGCTCTCGAGGTTCCAGGCCATCGAGCACAGCAGCGACGACACCAGGAAGCCCAGCGACACCCACACCGCCAGGCGCCGGGCCGAGAGTAGCTGCACCAGCCAGGCGGTCAGCGGGATCATGATGATCTCGGCCACCAGGTAGGAGGTGGAGATCCACGAGCCTTCCTCCAGGGTCGCCGACAGCGCGCCCTGGATGTCCTTGAGCGAAGAGTTGGTGATCTGGATGTCCAGCACCGCCATGAAGGCGCCGAGCATCACGCTCATCACCGCGATCCAGTCGCGCCGGGTCGGCTCCGCGGTGGGGCGCAGCAGCGCGTCACCGGCCATCCGCATCCCCATCGCGCAGGTCGACCGTGGCGGTGACCGACATGCCCGGGCGGATGCGCCCATGCAGCGGGTTGTCGGCGGCGAAGGTCAGCTTGACCGGAATGCGCTGCACCACCTTGGTGAAGTTGCCGGTGGCGTTGTCCGGCGGCAACAGGCTGAACTGCGCGCCGGAAGCGGCGAACAGGCTGTTCACGCGGCCTTCGATCGGGGTGTCGGGGTAGCTGTCGAACAGCAGTTCGGCACGCTGGCCGGGGTGCATCCGGCCGATCTGGGTTTCCTTGAAGTTGGCCTGCACCCAGATGTCTTCGTCGGGGACGATCGACAGCAGGTAGGCGCCGGCCTGCACCACCTGGCCGTTGCGGGCGCTGCGCTGGCCGATGGTGCCGCTGATCGGCGCGTGGATCGCGCAGCGGGTCAGGTTCAGCTCGGCCTGGGCCAGGTCGGCGCGGGCGTTGGCGATCTGCGCGTCGAGGCGCTTGAGTTCGGCGTTCAGGGCGTCGACCTGTTGGCGCTGGCCCTTGAGGTCGGCCTGGGCCTTGTCCACCTGGGAGCGGGCGACATGGCTTTCCGCCGACAGGGTGGTGACCCGCTCTTCGGAGACGAAGCCGGGCTTGCGCAGGGCCTGGGCGCGGTTGAGGTCCAGCTGCGAGCGGTCGAGGGTGGCCTGGCTGGCGGCGACCTGGGCCTGGCCGGCCGCGATCAGGCTGCCTTGCTGGGTCAGGCGGCTGCGCGCCTGGGCCAGTTCCGCCTCGCGGGTGGCCAGGGCCGCGCGGGCGCGCTCGACGGCCAGCTCGAAGTCGGCGGCTTCCAGGCGCACCAGCAGGTCGCCCTTGCTCACATGCTGGTTGTCCTCGACCCGCACCTCGTCGATGCGCGCGCCCAGTTGGCTGGAGATGCGGGTGATCTCGCCTTGCACATAGGCGTTGTCGGTGCTCTCGTAGAAGCGCCCCTTGAAGTACCAGTGGGCCAGGAAGGCAAGGCCGACCAGCAGTACCAAGGTGATGAAGACCAGCAGGCGACGTTTGAGTGGAGTGGGCATGGGAGGCTGTCATTGCGAAAATGTAAGCAAATTTAACAGCGCCCGGCAGGGCGCTCACAAGTGGCGATCGCGCCATTGCTGGAGCCCGGTGCCCGCTCCCTGCTAACATTCCGCCTTTGTTTCTCTTTGTCCGAGACTCTCCATGACCACCGTTCGCACGCGCATCGCGCCATCGCCCACCGGCGACCCCCATGTCGGCACCGCCTACATCGCCCTGTTCAACTACTGCTTCGCCAAGCAGCATGGCGGTGAGTTCATCCTGCGGATCGAAGACACCGACCAGTTGCGCTCCACCCGCGAGTCGGAGCAGCAGATCTTCGACGCCCTGCGCTGGCTCGGCATCGAATGGAACGAAGGCCCGGACGTCGGCGGCCCGCACGGCCCGTACCGGCAGAGCGAACGTGGCGAGATCTATGCCAGGTACGCCAAGCAACTGGTCGATGCCGGCCACGCCTTCTACTGCTTCTGCACCGCCGAAGAGCTGGAGCAGATGCGTGCCGAGCAGATGGCCCGCGGCGAAACCCCGCGCTACGACGGCCGCGCCCTGCTGCTGAGCGACGAGGAAGTGCAGCGCCGCCTGGCCGCTGGCGAGCCGCACGTGATCCGCATGAAGGTGCCGAGCGAAGGCGTCTGCGTGGTGCCGGACATGCTCCGTGGCGACGTCGAGATCCCGTGGGACCGCATGGACATGCAGGTGCTGATGAAGAACGACGGCCTGCCGACGTACTTCCTGGCCAACGTGGTCGACGACCACCTGATGGGCATCACCCACGTGCTGCGCGGCGAAGAGTGGCTGCCGTCGGCGCCCAAGCTGATCAAGCTGTACGAGTACTTCGGCTGGGAACAGCCCAAGCTGTGCTACATGCCGCTTTTGCGCAACCCCGACAAGAGCAAGCTGTCCAAGCGCAAGAACCCGACCTCGGTGACCTTCTACGAGCGCATGGGCTTCATGCCCGAAGCCATGCTCAACTACCTGGGCCGCATGGGCTGGTCGATGCCGGACGAGCGCGAGAAGTTCTCGCTGGCCGAGATGGTCGAGCACTTCGACCTGTCGCGCATCTCCCTGGGCGGCCCGATCTTCGACATCGAGAAGCTGTCGTGGCTGAACGGCCAGTGGCTGCGTGAGCTGCCGGTGGAAGAGTTCGCCGCGCGCGTGCAGAAGTGGGCGTTCAACAGCGACTACATGATGAAGATCGCCCCGCACGTGCAGGGCCGGGTCGAGACCTTCAGCCAGGTCGCCCCGCTGGGTGGCTTCTTCTTCGAAGGCGCGCTCAAGCTTGACGCCAAGCTGTTCGAGAGCAAGAAGCTGTCGGCCGACCAGGTGCGCCAGGTGATGCAGCTGATCCTGTGGAAGCTGGAAAGCCTGCGTCAGTGGGAAAAGGACCGCATCACCGGCTGCATCCAGGCCGTGGTCGAGTCGCTGGAGTTCAAACTGCGCGATGCCATGCCACTGATGTTCGCCGCCATCACCGGCCAGGCCAGCTCGGTGTCGGTGCTCGACGCCATGGAAATCCTCGGCCCCGACCTGACCCGCTACCGCCTGCGCCAGGCCATCGACCTGCTCGGTGGCGTGTCGAAGAAGGAAAACAAGGAGTGGGAGAAGCTGCTGGCGAACATCGCCTGACAGCGGCTATCGTGCCCCCTGTAGGAGCGGCCTTGTGCCGCGAAAGGGCCGCAAAGCGGCCCCGGCGATTCTGCGTCAATGCACAGATTGTGGGACCGCGTTGCGGTCCTTTCGCGGCACAAGGCCGCTCCTACAAGGGAGCGGCGCTCTGATTCAGCAGGGCAGGGCGGTAAGTGATTGTTATCTGTGAAAAAAATTTTGAATATTTTCAAAAATTCGTTTGACAGCCCTGCAATCCGATCTTAATATGCGCCCCGTCCACAGCGATGAACGAAAACGAAACGCCAGGCACCCAGCCAGCGGTTCGGTTCAAAGCGACATTGTGGGGCTATAGCTCAGCTGGGAGAGCGCCTGCATGGCATGCAGGAGGTCAGCGGTTCGATCCCGCTTAGCTCCACCAAATTCCGCTTGATGGCCAAGGCCGTCAGGCAAGACCGGTTCCAGTAAACGGGTCTTGAAGGTAAGAAGGTTCGTCCCCTTCGTCTAGTGGCCTAGGACACCGCCCTTTCACGGCGGTAACAGGGGTTCGAGTCCCCTAGGGGACGCCAGTTTCACACAAGCGATGTTTCACGATGTCGCTGGGCCGCGAGGCTAGAAATCCGGGGCTATAGCTCAGCTGGGAGAGCGCCTGCATGGCATGCAGGAGGTCAGCGGTTCGATCCCGCTTAGCTCCACCAATTTTGCCGCGATTCGCGAAAGCGGGTCGGCACGAAGGTTACGTCCCCTTCGTCTAGTGGCCTAGGACACCGCCCTTTCACGGCGGTAACAGGGGTTCGAGTCCCCTAGGGGACGCCACTTTTACCCGCGTTTGCGGGAGTTGAATGACTCATCATCCAGATCGGTGAGTCATTTGTTTTACTCGGGGCTATAGCTCAGCTGGGAGAGCGCCTGCATGGCATGCAGGAGGTCAGCGGTTCGATCCCGCTTAGCTCCACCAATTCGCCACGATTCGCAGCAGCGAGTCGGCACGAAGGTTTAAGTCCCCTTCGTCTAGTGGCCTAGGACACCGCCCTTTCACGGCGGTAACAGGGGTTCGAGTCCCCTAGGGGACGCCAATTTTTTACCTGCGTTTTGCAGGACTTATAAGGCTCATTCGATTATTGAATGGGCCTTTTGTTTTTTCTGCCTCCCGAAAAGTGTCGCTGCGCCGATCAATGGCCGCAGATTCCGCTTGCCAGAAAATATTATGAGCATAATATGATGGTCATAATGTTTTGAGGTGAGCCATGAGCGACAAGAAGAGCAAGACCCGCGAACGCATTCTCGATGCCGCCCGTAGCGCGTTGGTGCAGCAGGGGCCGGCCGAGCCGAGCGTCAGCCAGGTCATGGGCGCCGCGGGGCTGACAGTCGGCGGCTTCTATGCCCACTTCGACAGCAAGGACGAGCTCATGCTCGAGGCGTTCAGCCAGTTGCTCGGCGAGCGCCGCGCCTTGCTCGCTCAGGTCGATCCCGCCCTTGACGGCGCCGGGCGTCGGGCCCTGGTCGCGGCCTTCTACCTGTCGCGCAAGCACCGTGATTCCGAGGTGCAGGCGTGCCCGATTCCCAATGCGCTGAGCGAGATGCAACGCCTGCCGGAGGCGTTTCGCAACGTGCTGGCCGAACACATCGAGCTGATGACCGCACAAATGGTCGATCGTCCCGAAGACATCGACAAGGCGCTCGCCGATTTCGCCCTGATGGTGGGTGGCTTGGCCGTGGCCCGTGCCCTGGGCGATGGCGAGTTGTCCGACCGTATCCTGCGCGCCGCCAAGTCGGCGGTGATCTGAGCAACCTGACCCTGGAGCAAGGCGATGACTACTTTGAGCTGGATTCGTGGCGTCAATGGCACCCTCGGCCACCTGGTCCCCGAACATGTTGCCGGCAAGATGCGTCGTGCCTTCATGACGCCGCGCACCTTGCCGCCCAAAGCCTGGGAGCTGCCGCTGCTGGCCCGCGCCGAGCGCATTACCCTGCGCTTCGGGCTGTCGGCGCTGCGCTGGGGGCAGGGGCCGACGGTGTTGCTGATGCATGGCTGGGAAGGGCGGCCGACCCAGTTCGCGGCGCTGATCGAGCGGCTGGTCGACAGCGGCCATACCGTGGTTTCGCTGGAAGGGCCGGCCCATGGGCGCTCACCCGGCGAGCAGGCGCATGTGGTGGCGTTCGCCCGCGCCTTGCTGGAGGCCGCCGCCGAGCTGCCGCCGCTGCGGGCGGTGATTGGCCACTCCATGGGCGGCGCCAGCCTGTTGCTGGCCCTGCAATGGGGGCTGCGCACCGATGCGGCGGTCAGCATCGCCGCGCCGGCCCGCCTGCTTGGCGTGCTGCGCGGCTTCGCTCGGCGCCTGGGTCTGCCGGCCCGGGCCCGGGCCGCGTTCATCCGTCAGGTGGAGCGGGATGTTGGCGTCCAGGTGGCGCGCCTGGATGTCAGTGGCTACCAGCTGGATGTGCCGGGCCTGGTGGTGCACGCCGAGGACGATCCGGTGGTGCCGGCCGGCGAGGCGCCGGTGATTCACCAGGCCTGGTTCGACAGCCGCCTGCTGCTGCTGGAAGAGGGTGGTCATCAGCGGGTGCTGGCCGACCCGCGGCTGGGCGAGGCGGTGATGGAACTGCTGGCGCGTTCTACCCAGCACGCGCGGCAAAGCGCCTGAGCATCCGTTACACTGTGCCCGTTTGATCGGTGTGCAAAACGCTACGGGAGCAGGCATTGCGTTGCCTGGCACCAGCTTCGCTGGTGTTCGCGGGTAAACCCGCTCCCACAGGGTTGGGCATTTCAATGGGCAGTTTCCCAATGGAGCGGGCATGAGCTGGGATCTGGCAGCACCATTCATCATCGACCTACGCGTCGGCAGCGAGGACATCGACGGCCTCGGCCACGCCAACAACGCTGTCTATGTCACCTGGCTGGAGCGCTGCGCCTGGCGCCATTCCCAGCGCCTGGGGCTGGACCTGGCCGAGTATCGCCGGCTGGACCGGGCGATGGCCGTGTTCCGCCATGAAATCGACTACCTCGCCGCCGCCTATGAGGACGACGAGCTGCAGTTGGGCACCTGGATCGTCGACTGGGACCAGCGCCTGCGCATGACCCGACGCTTCCAGCTCAAGCGCCCGAGTGACGGCGTGACCCTGCTGCGGGCACAGACCACCTTCGCCTGCATCGAGCTGTCCAGCGGCAAGCCAAAGCGCATGCCGGCGGAATTCCTCGACGGCTACGGTCCGGCGCTGACCGGCCGCTGAATCGCGGCGGTTTTTTGCTAGACTGCCGCCTTTTGCGTGGCGAGACCCTGAAATGCAAATTGCCCTGGCCCCGATGGAGGGGCTGGTCGACAACATCCTGCGCGACGTCCTGACCCGGGTGGGCGGTATCGATTGGTGCGTCACCGAGTTCATCCGCGTCTGTGATCGCCTGCTGCCGGCGTCGTCGTTCGACAAGCTGGCGCCGGAGTTGCGCCAGGGCGCGCGCACCGCGGCCGGCGTGCCGATGCGTGTACAACTGCTCGGCTCGGATCCTGTGTGCCTGGCCGAAAACGCGGCCCTGGCCTGCGAGCTGGGCGCGCCGGTCATCGACCTGAACTTCGGTTGCCCGGCCAAGACCGTGAACAAGTCCCGGGGCGGGGCGGTGCTGCTCAAGGAGCCCGAGCTGCTGCATGCCATCGTCCGCGAGGTACGTCGCGCGGTGCCGGCGCATATCCCGGTGACCTCGAAGATGCGCCTGGGCTACGACAGCCCCGACGGCGCGCTGGACTGCGCCAGGGCGCTGGCCGAAGGCGGCTCGGCGCACCTGGTGGTGCATGCGCGGACCAAGGTCGAGGGCTACAAGCCTCCGGCCCATTGGGAGTGGGTGGCACGGGTGCAGGATGTGGTCGCGGTGCCGGTGTTCGCCAATGGCGAGATCTGGACGGTCGACGACTGGCGGCGTTGCCGCGAGGTCAGTGGCGCCAGGGACATCATGCTGGGGCGCGGGCTGGTGTCGCGTCCGGACCTGGCCTTGCAGATCGCCGCGGCCCGCGATGGCGTCGAATACCAGCCGATGAGCTGGGACGAGTTGCTGCCGCTGCTGCGCGAGTTCTGGCGCCAGGCCCAGGACAAGCTGTCGCCGCGCTACGCGCCGGGGCGGATGAAGCAGTGGCTGGCGATGCTGACCCGTGGCTATCCCGAGGCGGTGGCGTTGTTCGCCGAGTTGCGTCGGGAGGATGACTGCCGGCGGATCAGTAGGTTGCTGGGGGTGGAGCTGCAGGCCGTCGAGGTTTGTGTCGCCTGAGCTGGCGCTATCGCGGGGCAAGCCCGCTCCCACGAAGCCATGCCCAGTCGTAAAATTTTTCAGGCCAGCCCTTGAAAGGCGTTTGCCCGGACATATCTCTTGAGTACGCGATGCCGAAGTCGGGTCGCGTAGTGACTTTACTTGCTGAATCTCAGGAGTTAATGACCATGACTACCGCTTTCTCTCTCGCGCCTCTTTTCCGCAACTCCGTCGGTTTCGACCGTTTCAACGACCTGTTCGAAGCCGCCGCCCGTAACGAGGCCGGTAGCAGCTACCCGCCCTACAACGTGGAAAAGCATGGCGATGACCACTATCGCATCGTGGTTGCCGCAGCCGGCTTCCAGGAGCAGGACCTCGACCTGCAGGTCGAAAAAGGTGTCCTGACTGTGACCGGCGGCAAGCGCGACAACGCCAGCGAAGGTGTCACCTTCCTGCACCAGGGCATTGCCCAGCGCGCTTTCAAGCTGTCGTTCCGCCTGGCCGACCATATCGAGGTCAAGGGCGCGGGCCTGGCCAACGGCCTGCTCAGCATCGAGCTGCTGCGCATCGTGCCGGAAGAAGCCAAGGCCAAGCGCATCCCGATCAACGGCGAAAAGCCGGCGCTGAACTGAGTTCGGCGGGATGAAACAAAGGGCACCTTCGGGTGCCCTTTCTGCTTTATGCGGACCCTGTAGGAGCGGCCTTGTGCCGCGAAAGGGGCGCGTAGCGGCCCCAGGGTTTCAGCGTTAAAGCAGTAATCGCCGGGGCTGCTGAGCAGCCCTTTCGCGGCACAAGGCCGCTCCTACAGGGGATCGCGTAAGCTCCTAACTTAATCAGTAATCCGCCGGCGCCTCCAGCAGCATCTGGCGGAACTCCGGCAACGGCAGCGGCCGGCTGTGCAGGTAGCCCTGGTACAGGTGGCAACCCAGCCGCTCGAGAAACTCCAACTGCTCGCTCAGCTCCACGCCCTCGGCAATCACCGCCAGTTCCAGGCTGCGGGCCATGGCGACGATGGCGCGGACGATCTCGGCGTCGTTGGGGTCGACCGGCGCGTCGCGCACGAAGGTCTGGTCGATCTTCAGCGCATCCACCGGCAGGCGCTTGAGGTAGGTGAGCGAGGAATACCCGGTGCCGAAGTCGTCCATGGCGAAGCTCACGCCATAGCCCTTGAGTTCGCGCATCTTGCTGATGGTGTCCTCCAGGTTCTGGATGACGATGCCTTCGGTGATCTCCAGCGTCAGCATGCGTCGCGGCAGGCGGTAGTCGTCGAGGCTGCGCAGCACCCGCTCGACGAAGTCGTTCTGGCGGAATTGCCGCGGGCTGATGTTGACGCACAGGCTGAAGTCGTCGGCGTCGATCAGGCCGTCCGCGAGCATGCGCGCGCAGGCATCGCAGGCTTCGTCGAGGATCCAGCTGCCGACTTCGAGGATCAGGCCGCTTTCCTCCAGCACCTGGATGAACTGCGCCGGCGGTTGCTGGCCCAGTTGCGGGTGGTGCCAGCGCAGCAGCACCTCGGCGCCGACAATGCGGTTGTCGCGGGCATCGACCTGGGGCTGGAAGTGCAGGGCCAGTTCGCCCCGGGCCAGGGCCAGGCGCAGGTCGCTCTCCATGCGCAGCCGCTCGCTGGCGGCCTTCTGCATGGTGGTGTGGAACAGCTGGGTGGTGTTGCGGCCGGAGTCCTTGGCCCGGTACAGGGCGATGTCGGCGCGCTTGAGTAGATCGGCGGGGGTGGCGCCATGGTCGGGGATCAGCGCCACGCCGATGCTCGGCGTCACCTGCAGGCGCTGGCCGTCCAGCGACATCGGCTCGGCCAGCAGCTCGCGCAGGGTGTCGGCCAGCTCTCGGACCCGGGTCTCGACCACCTCGCGGCTGCCCTCCAGGCCGCTGAGCAGCACCACGAACTCGTCGCCGCCCAGGCGCGCCACGGTGTCCTCCAGGCGCACGCTGGCCTCGAGGCGGGCGGTGATGATCTTCAGCACCGTGTCGCCCACCGGATGGCCGAGGGAGTCATTGATGTGCTTGAAGTGATCAAGATCGAGGAACAGCAGCGCGCCGCGCAGGTTGTGGCGCTTGAGCAGGGCGATCTGCTGGCTCAGGCGGTCCATCAGCAGGGCGCGGTTGGGCAGGTTGGTCAGCGGGTCATGGTAGGCCAGGTGACGAATCTGCGCCTGGGCGTTCTTCAGCAGGCTGACGTCGCGGGCGTTGATCAGCAGGCAATCGGTCTCGTTGAGGCTGATCGGCTCCACCGAGACTTCCACGGTGAGGATGTCGCCACGCTTGTTGCGTCCGAGCATCTCGCGATGATGCACCCGGCCGCGCTCGCGCAGCTCGTTGAGCAGGGCGGCGCGCTGCTTTTCATCGGCCCAGATGCCGATCTCGTAGACCGTGCGCCCCACCACTTCCTCGGGGCTGTAGCCGGTCAGCCGGCTGAAACCGTCGTTGACCTCCACGTAGCGCCCGCTCTGGCGCTCGGTGATGGTGATGGCGTCGGGGCTGGAGTGGAAGGCCTTGGCGAATTTCTCTTCGCTGGCCTTGAGCGCCGCCTCGGCGCGTTGCTGCTGGGTGATGTCGCGCAGGGTGGTGACGCTGCAGGGCTGGCTGTCGACGCTGATCAGGCGGCTGGAGATCACGCAGGTCAGCGGCGTGCCGTTGCGGTGGTTGACCACCACCGCCACGTTGCTCAGGGCCTGGTCGCGGATCACCCGCTCGATGCGCTGGGCGCGCTCGGCGGATTCGGCCCACAGGCCGATCTCCTCGGCGGTCTGGCCGAGGATCTGCTCCGGGTTCCAGCCGAAGGTCTGGCTGAAGGCCGGGTTGATCTCGATGAACTGGCCGGTGTCCTGGCGGGTCACGCAGATCGGGTCGGGGCTGACCTGGAACAGGCTGGCGAATTTTTCTTCCGAGGCGCTCAGGCGTTGTTCGCGCTCGACCTGGTCGGTGATGTCGAGCAGGGTGCCGGCCATGCGTAGCGGGTTGCCCTGGTCGTCGCGGTACAGCCGGGCGCGGCTTTCGATATAGCGCGAGGCGCCGTTGTCCAGCTGCACGCGGTAGGTGATCTGGTAGTTGCCCGCCGGCCCCTCGCGCAGGCTGCGGTAGGCCTGGCGCATGACGCTGCGCTCGTGCTCGGGCACGCCTTCGAAGAACGCCTCGAACGACTCGTGGAACGGCACCGGGTCCAGCCCGTGCAGCTGGGCGGCGCGGGCCGAGCCGTAGAGCATGCCGCTGGGAATATGCCAGTCCCAGGTGCCGAGCTGGGCCGAGTCCAGGGCCAGGTCGAGGCGCTCCTGGCTGTCCTTTAGCGCCTGTTCGGCACGTTTGCGCTCGGTGGTGTCGACGAAGGTGCTGATCAGGTAGGTGACGCCTTCGAGTTCGATGCCCTGGGTGCAGAGGATGCCGTCGTGGATCTTGCCGCTGGTGGCGCGGAACTGCACCTCCAGGGTTAACGGCCCGCTGCCGGCGCGGGTGGCGTCCATCACCAGGTGGCGCTGCTCGGGATTGACCCACAGGCCCAGCTCCAGGCTGGTCTTGCCGACCACCTGGGCGCCCGGCCAGCCGAACATGTGCTCGAAATGCTGGTTGACCTCGATGATCAGGCCGTCGTGGCGGCGGGTCAGGAGGATGGCGTTGGGGCTGAGGTGGAACAGGGTGGCGAAGCGCTTTTCCGAGTTGATCAGCGCGGTTTCTCGTTCGCGCTGGCGGGTTATCTCGCGAATGACCCCGATCATCTGCGGCCGGCCATGAGGGTCGTGGGTCAGGCTGCCGTTGATCTCCAGCCAGTGCACGCTGCCATCGGGCCAGCGGATGCGGTGGCGCATGGCCTGTTCCACCGGCTCGCCGTTGACCACGGCCTGGAACGCCTGGCGGGTGCGGGCGCGGTCTTCCTCGGGCAGCAGGTCCAGGTAGTCGACGTCGTTGGGCAGCGGGCGCTGCGGATCGAAGCCGAACAGTGCCTGGGTGCCCCGTGACCAGCTCACCCGGCCACTCTCGATGTCCCACAGCCAGGCGCCCAGGCGCGCGCCGTTGAGCGCGGCCAACAGCTGGGGAGCGTTCTGCCAGGCCAGCTCCGACTCCTGGGGATCGGCCGCAGGGATGCGTGGCAGGCGCGGAAAGCGGTTTGCTGATTTGGGCATCGGTACCAGACCTTTGGCGGAAAACGCGTCCTTGTGGATGTCATGCCGTACTGACGAGCGGTCAGGCGGACCCTGCATGGCTGTCGAGCAGGGCCATGAAAGCCCTGGCCGCGTTCGACAGCGTGCGTTCGGTATGCAGTATGTAGCCTAGCTGGCGTGACAGCTGTATGCCGGGCAGGGCGATGGGCGCCACTTGTTCATCGAGCATAGTACGTGGCAGCACGCTCCACGCCAGGCCGATCGACACCATCATCTTGATGGTTTCCAGGTAGTTGGTGCTCATGGCGATGTTCGGCACCAGGCCCTGGCTCTCGAACAGGCGCTGGACGATATGGTGGGTGAAGGTGTTGCCGCCGGGGAACACCGCCGGGTGGCGCGCCACGTCGGCCAGGCTGACCGCGCCATTGCTGGCCAGTGGGTGCTCGGGCGAGGCGACGAAGTCCAGGGCGTCGTCCCACACCGGCACTGCCCGTACCAGGTGGTGCGGCTCGGGCGCCAGAGTGATCACGGCAATTTCGGCGCGACCGTGCAGCACCTCGTCGTAGGCCGCCTCCGAGTCGAGGAACTGGATATCCAGGGCCACCGCCGGGTACTGGCGGGTAAAGGCACGCAGCAGCGGCGGCAGGCGGTGCAGGCCGATGTGATGGCTTGTAGCCAGGGTCAGGCGACCGCTCACCGCCCCGGTGAGGTTGGTCAGGGCGCGGCGGGTATCATCGAGTACGTTGAGGATCTGATAAGCGCGGGGCAGCAGGGCGCGGCCGGCCTCGGTGAGGGTGACCTCGCGGCCCAGGCGGTCGAACAGGCGCACGTCCAGCTGCTGCTCGAGGCCGGCGATGCGCTTGCTGATGGCCGGCTGGGTCAGGTGCAGGCGTTCGCCCGCCCCGGAAAAACTGCCGGTTTCGGCGATGGCGATGAAGGCGCTGAGGTTGGCCAGGTCCATCTCTTTGAATTCCTGATGGTTATGCAAAGCATGAAAATTATGAATTTGAGTTATTCAATCTATCGCCATAGCATCGTCCGTACAAGCCAAGGGGTCTTTGGCATAGAAAGACGCTGATGAGGAACAGTCTGATGGCTGGCAAAACGCTCTACGACAAACTCTGGGAAGCTCATGAGGTCAAGCGCCGCGATGACGGCTCGTCCTTGATCTACATCGACCGCCACATCATCCACGAAGTGACTTCGCCCCAGGCTTTCGAAGGCCTGCGCCTGGCCAGCCGCAAACCGTGGCGCATCGACGCCAACATCGCCACCCCCGACCACAACGTGCCGACCACGCCGGAGCGCAAGGGCGGCATCGAGGCCATCGTCGACCAGGTGTCGCGCCTTCAGGTGCAGACCCTCGATGAGAACTGTGACGAATATGGCATCGTCGAATTCAAGATGAATGACGAGCGTCAGGGTATCGTCCATGTCATCAGCCCGGAGCAGGGCGCGACCTTGCCAGGCATGACCGTGGTCTGCGGCGACTCGCACACCTCCACCCACGGCGCGTTCGGCGCCCTGGCCCATGGCATCGGCACCTCCGAGGTCGAGCACGTGCTCGCCACCCAGTGCCTGGTGGCCAAGAAAATGAAGAACATGCTGGTGCGCGTCGAGGGTCAATTGCCCGCCGGCGTCACCGCCAAGGACATCGTCCTCGCCGTGATCGGCAAGATCGGCACCGCCGGCGGCAACGGCCATGCCATGGAGTTCGCCGGCAGCGCCATCCGCGAGCTGTCGATGGAAGGCCGCATGACCATCTGCAACATGTCCATCGAAGCCGGTGCCCGGGTAGGCCTGGTGGCTGTCGACGGCACCACCGTCGCCTATGTCGAAGGCCGTCCGTACGCGCCGAAGGGCGAGCAGTGGACGCAGGCCGTCGAGGCCTGGAAAGGCCTGGTGTCCGACGCCGATGCCGTGTTCGACACGGTGGTCGAGCTCGACGCCGCGCAGATCAAGCCGCAGGTCAGCTGGGGCACCTCGCCGGAGATGGTCCTGGCCGTCGACCAGCGCGTGCCGGACCCGGCCGCCGAGCCCGACCTGATCAAGCGCGGCTCGATCGAGCGCGCCCTCAAGTACATGGGCCTGGCCGCCAACCAGGCGATCACCGAGATCAAGCTCGACCGCGTGTTCATCGGTTCGTGCACCAACTCGCGCATCGAAGACCTGCGCGCCGCCGCCGAGATCGCCAAGGGCCGCAAGGTCGCCGCCAACGTCAAGCAGGCGCTGGTGGTGCCGGGCTCGGGCCTGGTCAAGGCCCAGGCCGAGCGCGAAGGGCTGGACAAGATCTTTCTCGAAGCCGGCTTCGAATGGCGTGAACCAGGCTGCTCGATGTGCCTGGCGATGAACCCGGACCGCCTGGAGAGCGGCGAGCACTGCGCGTCCACCTCCAACCGCAACTTCGAAGGCCGCCAGGGCGCCGGTGGTCGTACCCACCTGGTCAGCCCGGCCATGGCCGCCGCCGCCGCGGTGACCGGCCACTTCATCGATGTCCGCGAGTTGATCCAAGGGAGCGCAGCATGAAAGCCTTTACCCAGCACACCGGTCTTGTCGCGCCATTGGATCGTGCCAACGTCGACACCGACCAGATCATTCCCAAGCAGTTCCTCAAGTCGATCAAGCGCACCGGCTTCGGCCCCAACCTGTTCGACGAGTGGCGTTACCTGGACGTCGGCCAGCCTTACCAGGACAACAGCAAGCGCCCGTTGAACCAGGACTTCGTGCTCAACCATGCGCGTTACCAGGGTGCCAGCGTGTTGCTGGCGCGGGAGAACTTCGGTTGCGGCTCGAGCCGCGAGCATGCCCCATGGGCGCTCGACGAGTATGGTTTTCGCAGCGTGATCGCGCCGAGTTTCGCCGACATCTTCTTCAACAACAGCTTCAAGAACGGCCTGTTGCCGATCATTCTTGACGCTGCCGAAGTCGACGAGCTGTTCAAGCAGGTCGAGGCCAACCCGGGTTACCAGCTGACCATCGATCTCGAGGCCCAGGCGGTGACTCGTCCGGACGGCAAGGTGCTGAAGTTCGAGATCGACGCGTTCCGCAAGCACTGCCTGCTCAACGGCCTGGACGATATCGGCCTGACCCTGCAGGACAGCGACGCGATCAAGGCGTTCGAGGGCAAGCACCGCGCCAGCCAGCCCTGGTTGTTCCGCGACGCGTGATTGACTGCTTGCCCCGCGCAGAGGGGCATTGGACACTGAAGTACTTCGGCGCGCCTGCGAGGCGCGCCGCTTGATTGGATAGAGGAACGCATGAGCAAGCAGATTCTGATTCTCCCAGGTGACGGCATCGGTCCGGAAATCATGGCCGAGGCGGTCAAGGTGCTGGAACTGGCCAACGACAAGTTCCAGCTCGGCTTCAGCCTCACCCATGACGTGATCGGTGGCGCGGCCATCGACAAGCACGGCGTGCCGCTGGCCGACGAGACCCTGGCGCGCGCGCGCGAGGCCGACGCCGTGCTGCTGGGCGCCGTGGGCGGCCCGAAGTGGGACAAGATCGAGCGTGACATCCGTCCGGAGCGCGGCCTGCTGAAGATCCGTTCGCAACTGGGCCTGTTCGCCAACCTGCGCCCGGCCATCCTCTATCCGCAACTGGCCGATGCCTCGTCGCTCAAGCCCGAGATCGTTTCCGGCCTGGACATCCTCATCGTCCGCGAGCTGACCGGCGGCATCTACTTCGGCGCGCCACGCGGCCAGCGCGAGCTCGAAGGCGGCGAGCGCCAGGCCTATGACACCCTGCCGTACAGCGAGAGCGAAGTGCGCCGTATCGCCCGTGTCGGCTTCGACATGGCCCGCGTGCGCGGCAAGAAGCTGTGCTCGGTGGACAAGGCCAACGTCCTGGCCTCCAGCCAGCTGTGGCGCGAAGTGGTCGAAGAGGTGGCCAAGGACTACCCGGACGTCGAGCTGAGCCACATGTACGTGGACAACGCCGCCATGCAGCTGGTGCGCGCGCCCAAGCAGTTCGACGTGGTGGTGACCGACAACATGTTCGGCGACATCCTGTCGGATGAGGCTTCCATGCTCACCGGTTCCATCGGCATGCTGCCGTCGGCGTCGCTGGATGCCGACAACAAGGGCATGTACGAGCCGTGCCACGGTTCGGCGCCGGACATTGCAGGGCAGGGCATCGCCAACCCGCTGGCGACCATTCTCTCGGTGTCGATGATGCTGCGCTACAGCTTCAACCAGACGGCCGCCGCCGAGGCGATCGAGCAGGCGGTGAGCCGGGTGCTGGACCAGGGCCTGCGCACCGGCGACATCTTCTCCGAGGGCTGTAGCAAGGTGGGTACGCAGGAAATGGGCGACGCAGTAGTCGCAGCGCTGCGGAATCTGTAATCTCTCTGGCCCGCCACCAAAAACTCCCGGTGGCGGCCCACTTTTAGCAAAGGTGTAGTTGCGATGAAACGTGTAGGTCTGATCGGTTGGCGTGGAATGGTCGGTTCCGTGCTCATGCAGCGGATGCTCGAAGAGCAGGACTTCGACCTGATCGAGCCGGTGTTCTTCACCACCTCCAACGTCGGTGGCCAAGGCCCTGCCGTGGGCAAGGACACTGGCCCGCTCAAGGACGCCTACAGCATCGACGAGCTCAAGACCCTCGACGTGATCCTGACCTGCCAGGGCGGCGACTACACCAACGAAGTCTTCCCCAAGCTGCGCGAAGCGGGCTGGCAGGGCTACTGGATCGACGCGGCCTCGTCCCTGCGCATGCAGGACGACGCGGTGATCATCCTCGACCCGGTCAACCGCAAGGTCATCGACCAGCAGCTGGACGCGGGCACCAAGAACTACATCGGCGGCAACTGCACCGTCAGCCTGATGCTGATGGGCCTGGGCGGCCTGTTCGAAGCCGGCCTGGTCGAGTGGATGAGCGCCATGACCTACCAGGCGGCCTCGGGTGCCGGCGCGCAGAACATGCGTGAGCTGATCAAGCAGATGGGCGGTATCCACGCGGCGGTCGCCGACGACCTGGTCAACCCGGCCAGCGCCATCCTCGACATCGACCGCAAGGTGGCTGAGGCCATGCGCGGCGAGGGCTTCCCGACCGACAACTTCGGCGTGCCGCTGGCTGGCAGCCTGATCCCGTGGATCGACAAGGAGCTGCCGAACGGGCAGAGCCGTGAAGAGTGGAAGGCCCAGGCCGAGACCAACAAGATCCTTGGGCGCTTCAAGAGCCCGATTCCGGTCGATGGCATCTGCGTGCGGATCGGCGCCATGCGTTGCCACAGCCAGGCGCTGACCATCAAGCTGAACAAGGATGTGCCTTTGGCGGACATCGAAGGCATGATCAGCCAGCATAATCCCTGGGTGAAACTGGTGCCTAACCAGCGGGAGATCAGCATGCAGGAGCTGAGTCCTACCCAAGTGACCGGGACCCTGAACGTTCCGGTCGGGCGTTTGCGCAAGCTGAACATGGGGTCGCAGTATCTTGGGGCCTTCACCGTTGGCGACCAGTTGCTGTGGGGGGCTGCGGAGCCGCTGCGGCGGATGTTGCGGATTCTGCTGGAGCGGTGATCTGGGTGGTTTGAGTTTGGATTTTGAAGAGCCCGTGTTGCGAGAGTGATGCGGGTTTTTTTATTGGTGTTAGATTCGTTGTTCGTTGTTCGTTGTTCGTTTTGATGTTTTTATTTGCATTCATTTGCGATGTCGACGCATAGTCACCTTTCCGCCCTTACGGCGGGTTACTTTGGTCGTGGCCAAAGTAACCAAAGCCGTGGCGCTCCATTCATCCGGCCCTCCGCTTCGCTCCGGGTTCCCTCACTCCGGTCTTGCTCCCGGGAGGACCGCGCTGCAGGGCCCATCCTGGGCCCCAGCGCTTGACGGGCATCCATGCCCGTCACCTCCCTGCGCAAGACCTCCGTTCGGCCTCCTGAAGTCGCGAAGTTACGGGCGGCGCCTGGACTGGCGCAGCTGTCGCTAGTTGAAATTTAATTGATCTCCCGATCGCATCGCGGGGCAAGCCCGCTCCCACGCAATAGTCGCCGCGATATATAAACCTGTAGGAGCGGGCTTGCCCCGCGAAAGGGCAGGAACAGCCAATACATAATTAACTGTCAAACAACCAAC
>NZ_JAQMYQ010000067.1:0-24602 GCF_028369275.1 Mitsuaria sp. RG | reverse complement strand
CGGCCCTTTCGCGGGGCAAGCCCGCTCCCACGAAGTCCTCTCCCAGCCCTGCTCCTGGATGAGGGCTAGCGTCCTTCCATCAGCCACTGCGGAATCCGCCGCTCCAGGTAGTACCCCGGATTGCGCAGGCTGCCCTCGACAAAGCCCACATGGCCACCGCGACTGTGCAGTTCGAACTGCGTCAGTGGCGCCAGTTCGTCCGCAGCCGGCAAGCTATGACCGAACACGAACGGATCATCGGCGGCATGGATGATCAGCGTCGGCGTGCGGTTCGCTCCCAGGTAATAGCGGCTGGACGCCCGACGGTAGTAGTCATGGGCATCGCTGAAGCCATTGAGCGGCGCGGTTACCTTGCCATCGAAGTCCCAGAAGGTGCGCAGGTTATGCAACGGGCCCAGGCGTTCGAGGGTCGCCAGCCCCTCATGCTGCTCCTTGTCCTTGAAGTGGCGCTGCTTATCCTGCACGTACGCCAGCATCGCGCGCATGAAATGCGCCTGGTAGATCTTCGAGAATCCCAGGCCGATGCGGTCGGCGCACTGGTCCAGGCGAAACGGCACCGACACCGCGACCGCCGCCTCAAGTTGACTGGCCGAGCCACTTTCCCCCAGGTATTTGAGCAGCACATTGCCGCCCAGCGAGTAGCCCACGGCATACAGCGGCGCCAGTGGCCGCTGCGCCCGCAGGTGACGGATGATCTCGGCCAGGTCTTCGCTGGCCCCGGAGTGGTAGCTGCGCGCCAGCAGGTTGGGCTCGCCCGAGCAGCCGCGCCAGTTCACCGCGACGCTGGCCCAGCCACGCCCCTGCAAGGCCAGTTGCAGGCCTTTGACGTAGGGCGAGTTGGACGAGCCGGTGAGGCCGTGGAGCACCAGCACCAACGGCGCGTCGGGTTGGTGTGGCCCGTGCCAGTCGAGGTCGAGGAAGTCGCCGTCGGCCAGCCACAGGCGCTCGCGGTTGCGCGGCAGGTCCGGGAGCTTGCGCCACAGAGGCCCCCACAGTGTCTGCAGGTGGGGGTTGGACAGGCCGGTGGCCGGGCGGAAGGTGGCGGTGAGGCTGGGCATGCTGGGCGACTCGTGGTGTGCCTGCCTAGAGTGCCATGAAACACCGCCGCTGTACCTGCGCTATTGGTCTGTGCCCGCTCGTTGCCACAACGCGTAGTGCACCTGACCGGTCTTCTTCTCGCGGTGCAGGCGCCAGTTGCCTGGCATCGGCAGCGAAGAGGGCACGGCTTCGCTTTCGGTGTAGATCCACGCCTGCTCGCGCAGCCACTGGCCCTGCTCCAGCAGGTTGCAGGTGTTGGCCAGCAGCTCCTGGTGGAACGGCGGGTCGAGGAACACCACGTCGAACTGTTGCTTGGCCGGGCCTTGAAGGTAGCGCAGGGCGTCGGTCTGCAGGATCTGCCCGCGCGGGCAGCGCAGCAGCTCAAGGTTGTTCTTGAGATTGGCGATGGCCGTTGGGTTGCTGTCCAGCGCCACGGCGTTTTCGGCGCCGCGGGACAGCGCCTCGAGCACCAGCGCGCCGCTGCCGGTGAAGGCATCGAGCACCAGGGCGCCTTCGATATGTGGCGCCAGCCAGTTGAACAGGGTCTCGCGCACACGGTCAGGCGTCGGTCGCAGGCCTTCGCCTTCCGGCACGGCCAGGCGGCGGCTGCGCCACTCGCCAGCGATGATGCGCAGCTGGCCGGGGCCCTTGCTGGCGCCCGGTGCCGGGCGCGCTGGGGTGTTGGGTCTTGCCATTAGTGCTCCGGTACGCCGAGCGGTTGCTCGGCGGGTTTGTCAGTGGGGGCCGGCAGGGGCTGCTGGGCCACCTTCGGGCCGACGGTGACGATCACCAGCTTGTCCGCCGCCAGATGCTTGTTCATGGCGGCCTTGACCTGCTCGACGGTCAGCGCCTGGGATTGCTGCATGAAATCTTCCAGCCAGCTCAGCGGCAGGTTGTAGAAGCCGATCGCGCCCAGTTGGCCGACGATGCTGGCATTGCTGGCGTTGGACAGCGGGAAGCTGCCGGCCAGTTCGCGCTTGGCATCGTCCAGCTCCTGCTGGGTCGGGCCGCTCTTGAGGTAGTCGGCAAGGATGTCCTGCACAAGCTTGAGCGTGCCCTCGCTGAGTTCGGCGCGGGTCTGCAGGTTGATCATGAACGGGCCGCGTACCTGCATCGGGCTGAACACCGAGTACACGCCGTAGGTCAGGCCGCGTTTTTCGCGGACTTCGCTCATCAGGCGGGTACCGAAAGCGCCGCCACCGAGGATCTGGTTGCCCAGCGACAGGGCCGGCCAGTCCGGATCGTTACGGTCGATGCCCAGCTCGGCCAGCATCAGGTGGGTCTGCTTGGACGGGAAATCGATGTGGGTCGCACCCGGCTTGGGCTCGACCGGTTGCTCGGGCTTGGCCAGGGCCGGGCCTTTTGGCAGCCCGGCGGAGACCTGGGCGGCAATGGCTTCGGCTTCGCCGCGGCTGAGGTCGCCGACCAGGGCGATCACCGCGTTGCCGGCCGAGTAGGCCTTGGCGTGGAAGCCGCGCAGCTGTTCCAGGGTAATGCCCGGGATGGTTTCGGCGGTGCCGTCGCTGGGGCTGGCGTAAGGGTGTTTGCCGTAGAGGTTGGCGAACAGAGTCTTGCCGGCGATCTTGCCCGGGTTCTGCTTCTCGTACTCGAAACCGGCCAGCAGCTGGTTCTTGATGCGCTTGAGGGCATCCTCGGGGAAGGTCGGCTGGCCCACCACCTCGGTGAACAGCCTCAGCGCCGGCTCGCGCTTGTCGCTGGCGCTGAGGCTGCGCAGCGACGCCACGGCCATGTCGCGGTACGAACCGTTGCCGAAGTCGGCGCCCAGGCCTTCGAAGCCCTCGGCGATGGCGGTAACGTCCTTGCCGGCCACGCCTTCGTTGAGCATGGCGTTGGTCAGGGTGGCCAGGCCCGGGGTGCCGCCGTCCTGGCTGCTGCCGGCGGCGAAGGTCACGCGCAGGTCGAACATCGGCAGCTCGCGGGCCTCGACGAACAGCACGCGGGCGCCTTCGGCGGTGGACCAGTGCTGGATGTTCAGCTGGCGCCGGCTGGGGGCCTTGCCGTCCAGTTCGGCCAGCGATTGCAGGGTGTTGGCCGGGCGGGCCGCGGTGTCTGCCTTGCCTTGGTTGTCGGACTGGGCCGGGCGCGCCAGCAGCGCGGCGATGGCCACCACCAGCACGATGATCGCCAGGCCGAACAAGGTGTAGCGCGGTGCGCTGCGATCACTCATGGGCGGACTCCTCGGGCAGTACATGGGCAACGCTCAGGCGTTCGCGGGTGAAATAGGTGCGGGCGGCGGCCTGGATGTCCTCCGGGGTCACGCGCTTGAGGTCGTCGAGCTCGCTGTCGATCAGCTTCCAGGACAGGCCGACGGTTTCCAGCTGGCCGATGGTGGTGGCCTGGCTGCTGATGGAATCACGGTCGTAGACCAGGCCGGCAATCACCTGGGCGCGCACGCGTTCGAGTTCCTCGGCAGTCGGCGGCGTGGTCTTGAGCTCGTCGAGCAGTTGCCAGATGCCTTTCTCCACTTCGGCCAGGGTCTTGTGCTTCTGCACGTTGGGCGTGGCCGAGATCATGAACAGGCTGTCACCGCGGGTGAAGGCGTTGTAGCTGGACGAGGCGCCGGCCACCAGTTCCTGGCCGCGCTCCAGGCGCGCCGGCATGCGGGCGCTGTAGCCGCCATCGAGCAGGGCCGAGATCAGGCGCAGGGCGTTGACGCTGCGCGGATCCTTGGCCGTGGCCAGGGCCGGTACGTTGAAGCCGTAGACCAGGCTGGGCAGTTGCGTGCGCAGGTGCAGGGTGAGCTGGCGCAGGCCCGGCTCGGCCAGCTCCAGCGGCAACTTGCTTGGCGGCACGGCGCGCTTGGGGATGGGGCCGAAGTACTTCTGCGCGAGGGCTTTCACCTCGTCGGGCTTGACGTCGCCGACCACCACCAGGGTGGCATTGTTCGGTGCGTACCAGGACTCGTACCAGTGGCGCAGTTCCTCGACCTTCATGCGCTCGAGGTCGGCCATCCAGCCGATGGTCGGGGTGTGGTAGCCGCTGGCCGGGTAGGCCATGGCGCGGAACAGCTCGAAGGCCTTGGCGTTGGGCTGGTCGTCGGTGCGCAGGCGGCGTTCTTCCTTGATCACCTCGATTTCGCGGCTGAACTCGTCGGCCGGCAGGCGCAGGCTGGCCAGGCGGTCGGCCTCCAGCTCGAAGGCCACCGGCAGGCGGTCACGGGCCAGCACCTGATAGTAGGCGGTGTAGTCGTCGCTGGTGAAGGCGTTCTCCTCGGCACCGAGATCGCGCAGGATGCGCGAGGCCTCGCCGGGGCCGAGCTTGGCGCTGCCCTTGAACATCATGTGCTCCAGGGCGTGGGACAGGCCGGTCTGGCCCGGCGTCTCGTAACTGGAGCCGACCTTGTACCAGATCTGCGAAACCACCACCGGCGCACGGTGGTCCTCGCGCACGACCACCTTCAGGCCGTTGTCGAGGATGAATTCGTGGGTGGGTTGCACATCGGCGGCGAAGGCCGCCAGCGGCAGGCACAACGTGCCGAGCAACAGGCCAGCGGCGCGGCGGGCTAGAGCATTCATACGGTGTTCAACCTGTTCGGCGGCCCGCTTGGGTTTAGCGTCGGCGGGCCAGGAGGTGCTAGGATACTGATCCGGTTGCCTGGCGACCATGCCTGTCGCCGTTCTGGCCCGCAGGCCCTTACGACAAAACGTTGCGCATGAACCCGCTGGCTTCACAGTAGTCTGTTCTGCGTGACCCAAGAATTCCCGATGCACCACTGCTGGCGCATCGCTACCCTGAGATAGCCGTCTTCCATGTTTGGTTCCAACGACGACAAAAAAGCGCCGGCCGCGGCTGGCGAGAAGAAAGGCCTGTTCAGCTGGTTCCGCAAGAAGCCGGAGCAACCTGTCGCCGAACAGCCGCAAGCCCCCCAACCGCCCGCTGAGGCGCCGGTGGTACAGCCGCCTCCCGCCGAGCAGCCCGCTCCGCTGGCCGAGGCACCCCAGCCTGCGCCGGTAAGCGCGCCGGCCGAGCCGGAGCCCGCCGCTGCGCCGCTGACCGCACCGGTGGTCGAAACACCTCAGCCTGTGCCGGTGGAAGTCCCGGTCGAGCCTGTCCAGACGGCCGAACCTGAGCCTGCCGCTGCGCCTCAGGCGCCGCAGCCCGCTGTAGTGCTCGAAGCACCCCAGTCTGTGCCGGCAGAAGTCCCGGCCGAGCCTGCCGCGGTGCCTCAGACGCCGCAGCCTTCTGTGGGAGCGGGCTTGCCCGCGAATGCGTCGGACCTGTCAACGGTTGTGCCCGAACCAACACCGCCTGCGCCTGTAAGCAACCTGGTGCTGCCGGTCGCGGAAGAGCCGGTGGCGCTGGTGCCTGACCTGGAACCCAAGGTCCCGCCGGCTATCCCCGAGCGCCAGCCCCCTGAGGTGGTGGTGCCCGAGCCAGCACCGGTGGTGATTGCCCCTGTGGTCGAGCCTGAGCCAGAAGCGCCTGTCGCCCCCGCTCCGGCTGCCGTGGAACCCGCTCCAGTCGCAGCCGAACCCGGCAAACCCGGCTTCTTCGCCCGCCTCAAGCAGGGCCTGTCGAAGACCAGCGCCAGCATCGGCGAGGGCATGGCCAGCCTGTTCCTGGGCAAGAAGGTCATTGACGACGACCTGCTCGACGAGATCGAGACCCGCCTGCTGACCGCCGACGTCGGCGTCGAGGCCACCTCGACCATCGTCCAGAACCTGACGCAGAAGGTCGCCCGCAAACAGTTGGCCGACGCCGATGCCCTGTACAAGTCGCTGCAGGACGAACTGGCCGCTTTGCTGCGCCCGGTCGAGCAACCGCTGAAGATCGAGGCGCAGAACAAGCCCTATGTGATCCTGGTGGTCGGCGTGAACGGCGCCGGCAAGACCACCACCATCGGTAAGCTGGCCAAGAAGCTGCAGCTCGAAGGCAAGAAGGTCATGCTCGCCGCCGGCGACACCTTCCGCGCCGCGGCGGTGGAGCAGCTGCAGGTCTGGGGCGAGCGCAACCAGATCCCGGTGATCGCCCAGCACACCGGAGCCGACTCGGCCTCGGTGATCTTCGACGCCGTGCAGGCCGCCAAGGCCCGGGGCGTCGATGTGCTGATCGCCGACACCGCCGGCCGCCTGCACACCAAGGACAACCTGATGGAGGAGCTGAAGAAGGTCCGTCGGGTGATCGGCAAGCTCGACGCCGATGCGCCGCACGAGGTGCTGCTGGTGCTCGACGCCGGTACCGGGCAGAACGCCATCAGCCAGGCCAAGTACTTCAACCAGAGCGTCGAGCTGACCGGCCTGGCCCTGACCAAGCTGGACGGCACCGCCAAGGGCGGCGTCATCTTCGCCCTGGCCAAGCAGTTCAATATCCCGATCCGCTTCATCGGTGTGGGCGAGGGTATCGACGACCTGCGCACCTTCGAGGCCGAACCCTTCGTCAAGGCGCTGTTCGCCGAGCGGGAACCTTCATGATCCGATTCGAACAGGTAGCCAAGCGCTATCCCAACGGCCACGTCGGCCTGCACGAACTGAGCTTCCGGGCGCGTCGTGGCGAGTTCCTGTTCGTCACCGGCCACTCCGGCGCCGGCAAGAGCACCCTGCTGCGCCTGCTGCTGGCCATGGAGCGTCCGACCAGCGGCAAGCTGCTTTTGGCCGGGCAGGACCTGGGTCAGATCAGCAACGCGCAGATCCCGTTCCTGCGCCGTCAGATCGGCGTGGTGTTCCAGAACCACCAGCTGCTGTTCGACCGCACGGTGTTCAACAACATCGCCCTGCCGCTGCAGATCCTCGGGCTGTCCAAGGCCGAG
Organism: Mitsuaria sp. RG; assembly: GCF_028369275.1. Classification (NCBI taxonomy): domain Bacteria; kingdom Pseudomonadati; phylum Pseudomonadota; class Betaproteobacteria; order Burkholderiales; family Sphaerotilaceae; genus Roseateles; species Mitsuaria sp. RG. Next base: position 17,797 of record NZ_JAQMYQ010000067.1, on the reverse strand, counting down.
ATCGCCAAGCGCGTGGATTCGGCGCTGGAGCGCGTGTCGCTGAGCGACAAGGGCGAGCTGTTCCCGGCCGACCTGTCCACCGGCCAGCAGCAGCGCGTGGGCATTGCCCGCGCCATCGTCCACCAGCCGGCCCTTCTGCTGGCGGACGAGCCCACCGGTAACCTCGACCCGCGCCTGGCCGCCGAGATCATGGGCGTGTTCGAGGACATCAATCGCCTGGGTACCACGGTATTGATCGCCAGCCACGACCTGGCGCTGATCGCGCGCATGCGCCACCGCATGCTGACGCTGCAACGCGGCCGCTTGATCGGCGATGGGGAGGCCGGGCAATGAGTACCACACGTACACCAAAGGTTTCCGAGCGCGTGGCGCCGAAAGCCGCCGACCCACAACCGACGAAGAAAAAGCGTGGCGATCACGACGACGATGGCCCGGACTTCAGCACCCTGCTGCACGCCTGGCTGGAAAGCCACCGCGCCAGCCTGGCCGACAGCCTGCGCCGACTGGGCAAGCAGCCGATCGGCAGTTTCTTCACCTGCCTGGTGATGGCCGTGGCGCTGAGCATGCCCATGGGCCTGTCGCTGTTGCTGAAGAACGTTGAGAAACTCGGCGGTTCCTGGCAGCGCGCGGCGCAGATCTCGCTGTACCTCAAGCTCGACGCCAGCAGCCGCGACGGCGAGGCGCTGCGTGACGAGATCAAGGGCATGCCCGGCGTCGCCGAGGCCCAGTACGTCAGCCGCGAGCAGGCACTGGAAGAGTTCCAGCAGCAGTCGGGCCTGGGTGAGGCGCTGCGCGAGTTGCCGGACAACCCGCTGCCGGGCGTGGTGGTGGTGACCCCGACCGAGGTCGACAAGCCCGCCCTGGAGGCCTTGCGTCAGCGCCTGTCCGAGTTGCCGCGGGTGGAAGCGGCGCAGCTGGACCTGGTGTGGGTCGAGCGCCTGGCGGCAATCCTCAAGCTGGGTGACCGGTTCGTCTTCGGCCTGGCGGTGATGCTGATTTCTGCTCTGTTGTTAGTAATCGGTAACACAATTCGTCTACATATCGAAAACCGCCGGGTCGAGATCGAAGTGATCAAGCTCGTCGGTGGCACCGACAGCTACGTGCGCCGGCCTTTCCTGTACATGGGCGCGCTGTACGGCCTGGGTGCGGGCGTGCTGGCCTGGGGCATCCTGGCGTTCGGCCTGAACTGGCTGAATGACGCGGTGGTCGGGCTGTCCGGCCTGTATGGCAGTGATTTCGCCCTGGGTGGCGTACCGGCCTCTGATGGTCTTTCACTCTTGATCGGGGCGGTGCTGTTGGGGTATATCGGTGCATGGATCGCCGTTGCTCGTCACCTGAACGAGCTCGCACCGCGATAAATGTTTCATGGCCAGTATTGACAAATTTTTCATCCTGGAACTTGTACAACGGTTCCTTGTCTATGCTGGCAGTGCCCACAAGGCACGAGTCTGTAAGCCGGAGGTACTTGAATGACCACATCGTTGCAACCTGCCTATGCCCTGGTTCCCGGTGCAAACCTGGAAGCCTACGTGCACACGGTCAACAGCATCCCCTTGCTGTCGCCGGAGCAGGAGCGTGATCTGGGCGAGCGTCTCTACTATGAGCAGGATCTCGAGGCCGCTCGTCAAATGGTGATGGCCCACCTGCGTTTCGTCGTACACATCGCCCGTAGCTACGCAGGCTACGGACTGGCCCAGGCCGACCTGATCCAGGAAGGCAACGTCGGCCTGATGAAGGCGGTAAAGCGTTTCAACCCGGAAATGGGCGTGCGTCTGGTGTCCTTCGCGGTGCACTGGATCAAGGCCGAGATCCACGAGTTCATCCTGCGCAACTGGCGCATCGTCAAGGTGGCCACCACCAAGGCCCAGCGCAAGCTGTTCTTCAACCTGCGCAGCCAGAAGAAGCGTCTGGCCTGGTTGAACAATGACGAAGTGCATCGCGTGGCCGAAAGCCTCGGCGTTGAGCCCCGTGAAGTGCGCGAGATGGAAAGCCGCCTGAGCGGCCAGGACATGGCCTTCGACCCGGCGGCCGAAGCTGACGACGACAGCGCCTTCCAGTCGCCCGCGCATTACCTGGAAGACCACCGCTACGACCCGGCCGTGCAACTGGAGGACGCCGATTGGAGCGACAACTCCACCAGCAACCTGCATGAGGCACTGCAGGGGTTGGATGATCGCAGTCGCGATATCCTCTATCAGCGCTGGTTGGCCGAGGAAAAGGCCACGCTGCATGAGCTGGCGGAAAAGTACAGCGTTTCGGCCGAGCGTATTCGCCAGCTGGAGAAGAACGCGATGAACAAGGTCAAGGCACTGATCGCGATCTGATCGGCGCCTGGCTGGAGTGAAAAAGCCGCTGTTCTCGCAAGAGACAGCGGCTTTTTCGTGTGTTGTGGCGCGTGGGCGCGGGCTTGCCCCGCGATGCAGATGTGGCGATGAATCGTCTATTGCGGGGCAAGCCCGCTCCCACGAAAGCCAGGCCTCAAAGCCTGCGCGAACTATCCAGCTGCATCAGGTAGCTCGGTCCGCCCAGCTGGCTCATTTGCCGGCGAATCCAGCCCGACCGGCTCGCCACATAGGCGCTTGGCCGGCTGGCACTCCACTTGATCGGACTCGGCAGCACCGCTGCGAGCTGTGCGGCCTGTTGTCGCGTCAGGCGGCTGGCGTCCACGCCGAAGTGGTAGCGTGCCGCGGCCTGGGCACCGAACACGCCCTTGCCCCATTCGGCGCTGTTCAGGTAGACCTCGAGAATCCGCTCCTTTGACCAGAACAGCTCAATCAGCGCGGTGAACCAGGCTTCCAAACCCTTGCGTAACCAGCTGCGCCCGGACCACAGGAACAGGTTCTTGGCCACCTGCTGGGTCAGGGTGCTGGCGCCACGGACCTTGCCACCACGCTCGTTGTAGGCCAGCGCCGCCTGTATGGCTGGGATGTCGAAGCCCCAGTGGCTGGCGAACTTCTGGTCCTCGCCGGCAATGACTGCGACCTTGAGCTCGTCGGAGATGTCCTCCCAGGGCGTCCAGTCGCGTTGCAGGTCGATGGGCTCGCCGCTGAACCACGACTCCACCTTGCGCTCGACCATCAGCGCGGTGCCGGGCGGTGGAACCCAGCGCAGCACCAGGACCACGGCGGCGCTGCCGGCGGCGAACCAGAGCAGGGCGCGGGAAAGGCGGCGCAGAAGAGATGACAGCATGGTGATGGCTTGGCCGGACCGTTGGAACGGGCCATTATACAGACCCCTCCCGAGGAGTCGTCCCATGCTTCGCAGCTTCCTGATGCTCGCCGCGTTCTTCGGCTTTACCGGCGTCGCCCTCGGCGCCTTCGCCGCCCATGGCCTGAAGAGCCGTCTCAGCGCCGACTACCTGGCGATTTTCCACACTGGCGTGACCTACCAGCTGGTGCACGCCCTGGCGATCCTCGCGGTGGCGGTGCTCTCGGCACACCTGCCGGGGCGCCTGGTCGGCTGGGCCGGCGGTCTGTTCGCCGTGGGTATCCTGCTGTTCTCCGGTAGCCTCTACGTACTGACCCTGAGCGGCCTGGGCAAGCTCGGCATGATCACCCCGCTGGGTGGCCTGTGCTTCCTTGCCGGTTGGTTGTGCCTGGGCCTGGCCGCCTGGCGCCTGGGCTGACCGAACGGTCCACAATCGCGACTAATGGCGTGCGTCGCCCTTGGGTTGAGGGGTGGATCGGCGCTAGAATGCGGGCCCCAAAGAACAATGGTGGCCGTGCGCATGCGCATTCAATTGAACGGTGAACCTTACGAACTGCCCGAGGGCGAGAGCGTCGCGGCGCTGCTGGGCCGGCTGGAGCTGGCCGGTCGCCGGGTGGCGGTGGAACTGAACCTGGACATCGTGCCGCGCAGCCAGCACGAGAACACGCGATTGAGCGAAGGCGACCAGGTCGAAGTGGTTCATGCCATTGGCGGTGGTTGAGCGCGTTCCGCCGATTCATCCGGCCGATTCATCCAAAGTCCCGTAACCTTTCCAGAGGAACATCGATGAGCAACGTTCGCAGCGACAAGCCTTTCGTCCTGGCCGGGCGCACTTTCCAGTCGCGCCTGCTGGTCGGCACCGGCAAGTACCGTGACATGGAGGAAACCCGCCTGGCCACCGAGGCCTCGGGTGCCGAAATCGTCACCGTGGCCGTGCGTCGCACCAACCTCGGCCAGAACGCGGGCGAGCCGAACCTGCTCGATGTGCTGTCGCCCGACAAGTACACCATCCTGCCGAACACCGCGGGCTGCTTCGATGCGGTCGAGGCGGTGCGTACCTGCCGCCTGGCCCGTGAGCTGCTCGACGGCCACAAGTCCCACGAGGAGCGGACGCTGGTGAAGCTGGAAGTGCTGGCCGACCAGAAGACCCTGTTCCCCAACGTGATCGAAACCCTCAAGGCCGCCGAAGTGCTGGTCAAGGACGGCTTCGATGTGATGGTCTACACCAGCGATGACCCGATCATCGCCCGCCAGCTGGCCGAAGCCGGCTGCATCGCCGTCATGCCGCTGGCCGGCCTGATCGGCACCGGCCTGGGTATCTGCAACCCCTACAACCTGCAGATCATCCTCGAGGAATCCAAGGTGCCGGTGCTGGTCGATGCCGGCGTGGGGACCGCCTCCGACGCCACCATCGCCATGGAGATGGGCTGCGAGGCGGTGCTGATGAACTCGGCCATCGCCCACGCCCAGCACCCGGTGCTGATGGCCGAGGCCATGAAGCACGCCATCCTTGCCGGCCGCATGGCGTATCTCGCCGGGCGCATGCCGAAGAAACTCTATGCCAGCGCGTCCTCGCCGCTGGAAGGTCTGATCAAGTAAGAGCCCCAGATGACTGAATCGCAAGAAACGCCGATCACCGAAGACGGCGAAGCCCGCCCGCACCGCCGCATCAAGAGTTTCGTGATGCGTGCCGGGCGCATGACCGAAGGCCAGCAACGCGGCCTGGAGCAGGGCGGCCCGCTGTTCATCCTGCCGTTGACCGACAGCCCGGTAGACTACGATCAGGTGTTCGGCCGTTCGGCGCCGCGCACCTTGGAGATCGGCTTCGGCATGGGCCATTCGCTGCTGGAGATGGCCGCTGCCTCGCCCGAGCTGGACTTCATCGGTGTCGAAGTGCACCGTCCAGGTGTCGGCGCACTGCTTAACGGCGTGCTGACCCAGGGCCTGAAGAACCTGCGGGTTTACGATTGCGACGCCATCGAAGTGCTCAACCGCTGCGTGGCCGACAACAGCCTCGATCGCCTGATGCTGTTCTTCCCGGATCCGTGGCACAAGGCGCGTCATCACAAGCGCCGGATCGTCCAGCTGGAGTTCGCCGAGCTGGTGCGCCGCAAGCTCAAGCCCGGTGGCGTATTCCACATGGCGACCGACTGGGAGCCCTATGCCGAGTACATGCTGGAAGTGATGAGCGCAGCGCCCGGCTATCGCAACCAGGCGGCTGATGGCGCCTACGTGCCGCGCCCGCAAGAGCGTCCGATCACCAAGTTCGAGCGCCGTGGTGAGCGCCTTGGGCATGGGGTGTGGGATCTGAAGTTCGAGAAGGTGGACTGAGCCAAGTTCGTTCGGAGCTGACCTTCAAACCTGCGAAATGGCAGGTACAAAAAAACCGCCTTTAGAAGGGCGGTTTTTTTATGCGGGCTTCGGGTTACGAATCCTCAACCTGCGTGTTTCAGTTTCACTGGAGACAGTTCACGGCTCAAATACTAGGGTTGCCTGGAGGTCGCGTCAATCGTGGAAATATCCAGCATTACGTGTGACTGGGCGAGTAACAGCTTCACCTTTTCAGAAAGCGTAAGATCACGCCGCTCTCATGTGATTCCTTCCAGTGTCGGGCCGGGAACGAATTCAATCCGTTGTCTCGGCCCCTTCGACGCGGCCCACGAACCGCGCCGGTGGAGTGTTCGAAGGGCCATCCACCTGGCCGCTTCACTGGAGATGGTTCACACGATTTCCGAAGGCGTCGAAGTGCCGGTCAGACGCTGGAAGATTGGCCCAGCCAACACGGAGGCCAAGGCATATGAAGCGTTTGCTGAATACGCTGAGCCGCGTCTGGAAGCTGATCCGGATCCTGATTGTTTTCAGGTCTGTCAGGGACTTCCTGCGCGATCACTTTGACGATGCCCGCTAAGGGTTAGTCGGGTGAGAAGCCGCCCTGGCTCGCCAGGGCGGCTTTTAGCAAGTACTCAGCCCCGCCGATCAGCTACGACCCCAATCAATACCAGCACCACCAGCAGTACCGGTGCCAGCGCATAGTTGTTGAACTGCCCCAGCCCCTTGACGATCCACGGCGTTGCATAGATCAGTGCCGCGCCGCTGCCGATCATCACCAGCAGCGCCATGAACGGCACCCGCAAGGCGCCGGCCAGGCCGCCCAGACGGCCTTCTACCCAGCCTTTGATATCGGTGCCGAACAGCACCAGCAGGCAGCCCACCAGGGCCAGCGAGATTTCCGAAAGGTTGCTGCGGCTCCAGCGGGAAACGGTCGAGAGCAGGTCAAGTACCAGGTCCATGGGTCATCCTTAATTCAAGAAGTACTGCAGCAGGTCGTTGAGGAACAGCTGGCCACGCGGTGTGGCTGCCAGCCGATCCGGTTCGACCCGCAAAAGGCCCTTTTGTTCGGATTCTCGGCGGGCTTCGGCCAGTTGTGCCAGGGGCAGACCGGTGCGCAGGCTGAACAGTTCGGCCTCCACGCCGTCGGTGAGGCGTAGCGTGTTCATCAGGAACTCGAAGGGTAGCTCATCGGCCGGCAGCAGCTTCTCGCCGGCCTTGAACGGCTTGGACGGGTTCAGGTAGTCCTTGGGCAGGCGGGTCTTCCAGGTGCGCAGGATGCGCCCGTCGGGGAACGACAGTTTGCCGTGGGCACCGGCACCGATGCCGATGAAGTCGCCGAAGCGCCAGTAGTTCAGGTTGTGCCGCGCGGCACGACCGGCCTGGGCGTAGGCCGAGACTTCGTACTGGCGGTAACCGTGCTCGGCCATCAGCGCCTGGCCGGCTTCCTGGATATCCCAGAGGATGTCGTCCTCGGGCAGCTCAGGCGGCTGGTTCCAGAACACCGTGTTCGGCTCTACCGTCAGCTGGTACCAGGACAGGTGCGTCGGCGCCAGTTCGATGGCCTGGCGCAGGTCGCCCAGGGCGTCGTCGAGCGACTGGTCCGGCAGGCCGTGCATCAGGTCCATGTTGAAGTTGTCGAAGCCTGCCGCACGGGCCATGTCGGCGGCGCGCACCGCTTCGTCGCCATTGTGGATGCGCCCGAGCTTCTCGAGCTTGGCGGGCTGGAAACTCTGCACGCCGATGGACAGGCGGTTGATGCCGGTCTGCCGGTAGGCCTTGAACTTCTCCTGCTCGAAGGTGCCCGGGTTGGCCTCGAGGGTGATCTCGATGTCCGGGGCGAACGGAATGCGTTGCTCGACTCCGCGCAGCAGGCGACCCAGTGCATCGGCGCTGAACAGACTGGGGGTGCCGCCGCCGAAGAAGATCGTGCTGATGGAGCGGCCCTGGACGGCAGGCAGTTCCTGGTCAAGGTCGGCCAGCAGGGCATCGATGTATTCGGCTTCAGGCAGCTTCGGGCCGGCCTGGTGCGAGTTGAAGTCGCAGTACGGGCATTTGCGCACGCACCAGGGAATATGGATGTACAGCGACAGCGGCGGGAGCTCGGGAAGGATCAGGCCCGCCGGTTGCACGAACAGCTTTTCGGTCATGCCAGGCCCAGACGTTGACGCAGCAGGGCCATGGCGCGGGCGCGGTGGCTGAGCTGGTTCTTGTCGACCGGGGCGAGCTCGGCGCTGGAGCAGTTACGCTCCGGGACCCAGAACAGCGGGTCGTAGCCGAAGCCGTGCTTGCCGCTGGCTTCGAACAGGATGCTGCCGTGCCACAGGCCTTCGCAGAGGATCGGCAGCGGATCGTCGGCATGCCGCACCAGGGCCAGGACGCAGACGAACTGCGCGCCGCGCTGGTCTTCAGGCACGTCCTTGAGCGCTTCGAGCAGCTTGGCGTTGTTCGCCGCGTCGCCCTTGCCGTCGGCGTAGCGCGCCGAGTAGATGCCCGGCGCGCCGCCGAGGAAGTCCACCGCCAGGCCCGAATCGTCGGCCAGGGCCGGCAGGCCGGAGATGCGTGCGGCGTTGCGCGCCTTGAGGATGGCGTTCTCGACGAACGACAGGCCGGTCTCTTCCGGCTCCACCTGGCTGAATTCGCCGATCGAACGCAGGTGCACGGACTCGCCGAGCATGGCCTGCAGTTCCTTGAGCTTGCCGGCGTTGTGGCTGGCCAATACGAGTTGCGTAAGATTCATCATTCGCCTGGGAACACTTCCTGGTTGAAGCTGAGTTTATGACTGACGCCGCCGGTTTCGACGTTGATATCGAAAGTGACGGTCTCGGCCTGGTCGATCTTGAACTGGGCGATGTAGTAGACCGCGCCCTGGTCGGTGATCTGCTTGAACGACAGCGGGTTGCTGCGCCCGGTCAGGTCCTTCACCGTGCCGCTGACCACTGCTGTCGAAGGCTTCTCGGCCTTGAGCACGGCGATGTTGAGCACGCCCTGGTTCTTGCTGCGGGTCAGGCCCGTGGCGGCGGCGATGTCCGGTTGCAGCATGCTCGAGGTGAAGGCGCTGTAATGGACCGTCACATCGCCGAACACCTCCTTGCGCTCCGGCTTGGCGGCATCGGCAGCCAGTACCGGCAAGGCCAGGCACAGGCTGATCAGAAACAGTGCTAGTCGACGCATGATCCCATTCCTCCGTTCGCGAGGGTCAGACCGCGAGCTGATGCTCCTGCAGGCCCGGGCTGCTGACCCGATAGATACCGATCTCACCTAGAAGATTAGGCCATAGCCGCCCGCCCAACCCGTTACGGTGCAGACGGTCGACGGCCAGGCGGTCGAGAACCTTGGCGTGGCGCTCATGGCACAGGTTCTCGAAGTCTTCGAAGGTGCAGAAGTGGATGTTCGGGGTGTTGTACCAGGTATACGGCATGAAGTCCGAAACCGGCATGCGACCCTTGGTCGCCAGGTACCAGCGGCAGCGCCAGTGGCCGAAATTGGGGAAGGTGATGATGCACTGGCGGCCCACCCGCAGCATCTCGTCGAGGATCCGGTCGGGATACTCCACGGCCTGCAGGGCCTGGGTCATGACCACCACGTCGAAACTGTTGCTGGCGAAGTTGCCCAGGCCCTTGTCCAGGTCCTGCTCGATGACGTTGACACCTTTGGCCACACAGGCGGCGATGTTGTCGGCGTCGATCTCCAGGCCATAGCCGGTGACGTTCTTGCGCTCGCGCAAGGAGGCCAGCAGTTCGCCGTTGCCGCAGCCCAGGTCGAGGACCCGGCTGCCGGCGGGGATCCAGTCTTGGATGATTTCCAGGTCGGCTCTCATGCTGTCCTCAGAGGGCGATGCGGTTCATGTAGTTCGCGAAGCCCTGCATGTAGCGGGGCGTCGGGATGAGGAAGGCGTCGTGGCCGTAAGGCGAGTCGATGTCCAGGTAGCAGACGTTCTTGCGCGCGGCCATCAGGGCGTCGACGATCTCTCGCGAGCGGGCCGGCGAGAAGCGCCAGTCGGTGGTGAACGACATGATGCAGTAGTCCGCCGTGACGTGGGCCAGGGTCGCCGCCAGGTCGCCGCCATGGGCTGCGGCCGGGTCGAAGTAGTCCAGCGCCTTGGTCATCAGCAGATAGGTGTTGGCGTCGAAACGGCCGGAGAACTCCTCGCCCTGGTAGCGCAGGTAGCTTTCGACCTGGAACTCGACGCTGTGGAAGTCGTAGTTGAGCTTGTCGCTCTTGAGTTCGCGGCCGAATTTCTCGCCCATCGAGTCGTCGGACAGGTAGGTGATGTGGCCGACCATGCGCGCCAGCATCAGGCCGCGCTTGGGAATCACGCCCTGGTCCTGGAACGAGCCGCCGTGGAACTCGGGGTCGGTAAGGATGGCCTGGCGCGCCACTTCGTTGAAGGCGATGTTCTGCGCCGACAGCTTGGGCGCCGAGGCGATGTCCACGCAGTGGCGCACGCGGTCCGGGTAGGTGATGGTCCACTGCAATGCCTGCATGCCGCCGAGGCTGCCGCCGACGATGGCGGCCCAGGCCTGGATCCCCAGGCGGTCGGCCAGGCGCGCCTGGCTGTGCACCCAGTCCTCCACGGTCAGCACCGGGAAATCGGCGCCGTAGGGCTTGCCGGTGGCCGGGTTGATGCTGCTGGGGCCGGTGCTGCCGTTGCAGCCACCCAGGTTGTTCAGGCTGACAACGAAGAAGCGGTTGGTGTCGATCGGCTTGCCGGGGCCGATGCAGCTGTCCCACCAGCCCGGCTTGCGGTCGGTGGCGGCATGGTAGCCGGCGGCATGGTGATGGCCGGACAACGCATGACAGATCAGCACGGCATTGCTGGCGGCGGCGTTGAGGGTGCCATAGGTTTCGTAGATGAGCTCGTACGAGGCCAGGGAGCGGCCACAAGCCAGGGCCAGCGGTTCATCGAACCGGGCAGTCTGCGGTGTTACCAGACCGACGGAATCTTCGGGAAGGACAGTGGACATCGACCCTGCTCACGCTTGACGGAGGCGTAAGTCTAAAGAGCGCTACCCCCAGCGGCAAGCAAAGGCTTGCCGCTGGATGCAGGGCGGGTCAGATCATCCGCCACAGCTCTTGCGGCATGCCGGCGTAGGCCGCCAGTTGGGGCATCAGGAACGACTGGATCACCTGGATGGCGATGAAGGCGAAGATCGGCGAAATATCCATGCCGCCGAGGTTCGGCACCAGGCGGCGGAACGGCGCCAGCACCGGCTCGCTGATCTGGTAGGCCAGCTCGGCGGCGGGGTTGTGGCTGTTCGGCGCGACCCACGAGACGATGACCATGACGATCATCGCCACCCAGAAAATCTTCAGGAACAACGAGGTAATGCCCAGGATCGACCACATCAGCAGATGCAGGATGTCGCCGAAGGTGCCGTAGGTGACCATCAGCACGAAGGCCATCAGCAGCGCCTGGATCAGGATCGACAGCAGCAGCGAGGAGGTGTCCAGGCCGGCGATGCTGGGGATCATTCGACGCAGCGGCTTGAGCAGCGGCTGGGTGGCGCGCACGGCGAACTGGCTCAGCGGGTTGTAGAAGTCGGCCTTGACCAGCTGCAGCACGAAGCGCAGCAGGACGATCACCAGATACAGGCTGACCAGGGTTTGCACCACGAAGATCGCGGCGCCGGACAATGCATTCATCAATGGCTCCTTATTTGCCCAGTTGTTCGGCCAGTTCGGCGGAACGTTTCGCCGCGGCCTGAAGTGCCTGCTCGACGATTGCCTCGAAACCGCTGGCCTGGAACGACTTGATCGCCGCTTCAGTGGTGCCGGCCGGCGAGGTCACGCGGCGGCGCAGCTCGGCGGCGTCGACGTCGCTGGCAACCGCCATGCGGGCGGCGCCCAGGGCGGTCTGCAGGGTGAGTTGCGAGGCGGTTTCACGCGGCAGGCCGAGTTTCTCGCCGGCGGCGGTCATGGCTTCGATCAGCAGGAAGAAATAGGCCGGGCCGCTGCCGGAGACGGCGGTGACGGCATCCAGTTGTTGTTCTTCGTCCAGCCACAAGGCGGTGCCGACGGCCGACAGGAGCTGTTCGGCCTGTTGGCGCTGCTCGGTCGACACTTCCCTGGTGGCATACAGGCCGCTGACACCCTGGCGCAGCAGCGCCGGAGTGTTGGGCATGCAGCGCACCACCGGGATCGCGCCCAGCCAGGCTTGCAGGCTGGCGCAGGTGATGCCGGCGGCAATGGACACCACCAGTTGGCCGGGCTTGAGGTTCGGCTTCAGCGTTTCGCAGACCGCCTTCATGACCTGCGGCTTGACCGCCAGCACGATCACGTCCACGCCCTCGATGGCCTGGGCGTTGCTTTCGAAGGCATCAATGCCGTGCTCGGCCTGGATCCGTGCACGGGTTTCGGCACCCGGGTCGCTGGCGCGGATCTGCGCGGCGTCCAGGCCCTGGGCACGCAGGCCGCCGATCAGGCTGGCGGCCATGTTGCCGGCACCGATAAAGGCAATACGAGTCTTGCTCATGTCAGGTCCTTGAAGGAAAGAGTGAGTTAAGCATGGATTCAGGGCTGTCCGTAGTCGCGGGCGCCGAACAGGGCGGTGCCGATGCGGACCCAGGTCGCACCTTGGGCGATGGCGGCTTCCAGGTCGTGGCTCATGCCCATCGACAGGGTGTCCAGGCCGAGGCCCAGCTGCTCCTGGAGCTGGCGCAGGATGGCAAAGGCGGCCTCCTGCTCGGCGCGGTCCTCGGTCGGCTCCGGAATCGCCATCAGGCCGCGCAGGCGCAGGCCGGGCAGGGCGTTCACCGCCTGGGCCAGGGCCGGCAGCTCGGCGGGCATGCAGCCGGACTTGCTGTCCTCGCCGCTGACGTTGACCTGCAGGCAGACGTTCAGCGGCGCCAGGCCGGCAGGGCGTTGTTCGGAGAGGCGTTGGGCGATCTTCAGGCGGTCCACGGAATGTACCCAGTCGAAATGCTCGGCGATGGCCTTGGTCTTGTTCGACTGGATGGGGCCGATGAAGTGCCAGATCAAGGGCAGGTCGGAAAGCGCCTGTTGTTTTGTCAGGGCTTCCTGAAGGTAGTTTTCGCCCACATCGCGCAGCCCGGCCGCAAAGGCCTCGCGGATGGCGCTGGCGGGCTTGGTCTTGCTCACCGCCAGCAGCTGGATGCTGGCCGGGTCGCGTCCGGCGGCCCTGGCCGCGCTGTCGATGCGGGTGGCAATGGCGCCAATGTTGTCTGCTAGGGTGGACATGGTTCGTCGCCGACGGCTTTGGGGTCAGCGGCATTCTACCTGCTTGATCGCCGTTGGGGAGTCTCATGGATGTGACCGACCTGTTGGGCCGGGCCCTGGCTGCCGGTGCCAGCGACCTGCATCTGGCTGCTGGCGAGCAGCCGCTGCTGCGTGTGGATGGGGTGTTGCAGCGCCTGGACCTTGCGCTGCTGACGACAGGGGCGCTGGAAAACGGGATGGCGGGTCTGCTTGATAGCGAGCAGCGGCGGCAGTGGGCGGCCGGGGATGAGCTGGACCTGGCGGTGAGCCTGGATGGACTGGGGCGTTTTCGGCTGAACCTGTTCCGCCAGCGCAATGGTCCGAGTGCCAGCGTACGTTTGGTCCCCGCGAGCGTGCCCTGTCTGGAGGCACTTGATCTGGTGCATGTGTTTCAAATCATCTCCCGGTACCGGGATGGCCTGGTCCTGGTCGGTGGTGCCACCGGCAGCGGCAAGTCGAGCACCCTCGCGGCGCTGATCGATCGGCTCAACCGCGAATACGCATTGCATATCGTCACGCTCGAGGACCCGATCGAGTTCATCCACGGCAGTCAGCGCAGCCTGGTCAACCAGCGAGAGATCGGCCTGCATAGCCGTGACTTTGCCCAGGCCCTGCGCAGTGCCCTGCGTCAGGACCCGGACGTGATCATGATCGGCGAGCTGCGCGATCTGCACAGCATTCGCCTGGCGTTGCGCGCCGCGGAGACCGGGCACCTGGTGCTGGCCACCGTGCATACGCGATCGGCGGTGAACAGCATCGACCGGCTGGTGGAGGTGTTCGCGCCGGAGGAAAAGCCGCTGGTGCGCAGCATGCTGGCTGACGCCCTGCGGCTGGTGGTCGCGCAGGTGCTGGTGCGGCGATCAGGCGGTGGCCGGGTCGCGGCGCGGGAGGTGCTGGTGGCGACGCCAGCGGTGCGCAACCTGATACGTGAGGGGCGCCTGGCGCAGATCCATTCGCTGATGCAGGCTGGTGCGGCGGCGGGGATGTGCACGATGGAGGGGGCGCTGCAGGCGCTGGAGGCGCGGGGTTTGATAGTGGGTTAGGAACGTCCACAGAGACTGAAAGTGCACCGCAGTCCCTGTGGGAGCGGCTTTAGCCGCGAACACCGGCAGAGCCGGTGCCATCCTCCGCGTCGCTTGTTTCGCGGCTAATACTCTCCCACAGAGTTCGCGCTGGGCGCGGAATCATGGTTCCCTTCGATCTCCCACAGGGACTGCTGGGCGTTTCAGCGTTTGGCCAGGCTCAGCGCCTGTTGCTGCTGCTTGGGCAGCACGCGCTTGGCTACCACGTAGTGCTTCTGCCAGTAAGGCTTCTCCAGGCTGTCGATGCTCACCCGCTTGCCGGTGCGCGGCGCGTGGATGAAGCGGTCGTTGCCCAGGTAGATGGCGACGTGGTTGACCCGACGGCTCTTGATGTTGAAAAAGATCAGGTCGCCTGGCTTGAGGTCGCCCTTGGCCACCTTGACGCCCTGACCCTGGGCCATGGCATTGGAGGTGCGCGGCAGGTCGACATCCGCCACATCGTTGAACGCATACTTGACCAGGCCGCTGCAGTCGAAGCCCTTCTTCGGGCTGCTGCCGCCCCAGCGATAGGGCGTGCCGAGCACGTTCACCGCACGGCTGAGCACTTCGCTGCTCTGCTTCGGCGACATCGCCACCGCCTGCATGCCCACGGCGTGCTGCTTGGCCGCATTGGCCGGGCGCGCGCGCAGGCTGTTGGTGCTGCGGTACTGGATCGGGGCGCGTTTCACCGTGGCGTCGGCGTTGGTCGTGTAACCGGTGAATCCGCTTGGAAGACGTTGCTCACGGTTGGTGGCGTGGGCGGCCAGGGGTAATAAAAGGCAGAGGGTCAGCCATGTCTTGAAGAAAGGTGGCATAGATGAAGCTCTTTATAAGTGTTGGCGCGCAACTTTATAACAGCTTTTTGATCAAATTCTGATCCGTTGGTCGCTCAGCCACGTACCATATGTCGGGTCAAAACGAAAAAGTCACATTTTTCGTTAGAAAATTTTCGGCTATCCCACGAGGGCTTCGAATGAATGGTTATCAACAGGGTGCCCCTTCGCACGACACCCACAGCAAGGTCCTCGGCTATCTGCTGTGGATCTTCGGTTTCACCGGCTCGCACCGTTTCTACTACGGCAAGCCGATCACCGGGACGATCTGGTTCTTCACCCTCGGGCTGCTGGGCATCGGCTGGCTGATCGACCTGTTCCTGATCCCGTCGATGGACCGCGAGGCGGACATGCGCTTCGAATCGGGCGGGGTGGATTACAACCTGGCGTGGATCCTGCTGACCTTCCTCGGCATCTTCGGTGTGCACCGGCTGTACCAGGGCAAGTGGATCAGTGCCTTGATCTACCTGTTCACCGGCGGTCTGTTCCTGCTGGGCGTGCTGTATGACTTCTGGACGCTCAACAGCCAGATCTCCCAGGTCAACGCCGAGCGTCGCCGGGTATGAAAAAAGGCCTTGTCGCTGAATGCGGCAAGGCCTTTCTCGTTACTGGCGCCGCTGTTGCAGCAGCAGGTTGCTGAAGCCTGCCCCGGCCAGTTGCTTCTGCGCCACGGTCAGCTGTTCACGGTTGCTGAACGGGCCGACCATCACGCGGTACCAGGTCTCTTCCTTGACCGTGCCCGACTCCACCTTGACCGCCTGGCCGAGCAGGATGATCTGCGCGCGGACCTTGTCGGCGTCCGCCTGCTTGCGGAACGAGCCGGCCTGCAGGAAGAACTGGGTGGTGGCTGCCGGCTTGATCACCGGAGGTGCCGGTGGCGGCGTCTGCCCCAGCAGCGCGGCCTGGGCGCGGGCGGTGTCGATCTTCGCCGCTTCCGCTGGCGTGACCGGCGTGCTAGGCACAGGCGGCTGCGCCGGTACCGGCGGGGTTTTCTCCGGCACGGCCTCGGGCGGCACGATCACTTCCGACTCCGGCAGCAGGGTATAGAAGTCGTACTTCGGCTTCACCGGTTGCTGTGGCGTCGGCGTGGTGGTCTTGCTCGCCTCGGCGACTTTCTCCGGCTTGTGCTGCTCGGGCTTGGTGCGTTTGATGTCGTCACCGCCCGGCTCGAGCTTCATCAGGAAAACGATGAAGGCGCCGACCGTCAGGCCGACCGCCAGCCACACCCAGCCCGGGATCGGCTGCTTGCTGGCAGGCGGCTGGGAACGGCTGGCGCCGCGCTTGGGTGCGGGTTTCTTCTTTGCAGCCAACTTACATGCGCTCCAGGGTTTCCAGGCCGAGCAGTTCCAGGCCCTGCTTGAGGGTGCGGCCGGTCAGGGCGGCCAGGCGCAGGCGGCTCTGCTGCTGTTCGGTGGTTTCGGCGGAGAGGATCGGGCAGTTCTCGTAGAAGCTGGAGAACAGGCCGGCGAGGTCGTACAGGTAGCTGCACAGCACGTGCGGCGTGCCTTTTTCGGCGACGTTGTTGAGGATCTCGCCAAACTGCGCCAGGCGCGCGGCCAGGTCCTGCTCGTGCGCTGCCTGCAGGACGATGCTGCCGTCGACTTCGGCGAAGCCCTTGCCGAGCTTGCGGAACACGCCGGCCACGCGGGTGTAGGCGTACAGCAGATACGGCGCGGTGTTGCCTTCGAAATTGAGCATCAGTTCGAAGTTGAAGCTGTAGTCGCTGGTGCGGTGCTTGGACAGGTCGGCGTACTTGACCGCGCCGATGCCGACCACCTCGCCGATGTGGCGCAGTTCGTCCTCGGCCAGCGACGGGTTTTTCTCCTTGACCAGCGCGTAGGCGCGGTCCTTGGCTTCGGTGAGCAGGTCGATCAGCTTGACGGTACCGCCATCACGGGTCTTGAACGGGCGGCCATCGGCGCCGTTCATGGTGCCGAAGCCCATGTGCTCCATCTTCATCGGATGGCCGACGAAGCCGGCGCGACGGGCCACTTCGAACACCTGGTTGAAGTGCAGGGCCTGACGCTGGTCGACGAAGTACAGGGCGCGGTCGGCCTGCAGCTTGTTGCTGCGATAGCGCACGGCGGCCAGGTCGGTGGTGGCGTACAGGTAGCCGCCGTCGGCCTTCTGCACGATCACCGGCAGTGGCTCGCCCTCGGCGTTCTTGAATTCATCGAGGAACACGCACTGGGCACCCTGGTCCTCGACCAGCAGGCCCTTGGCCTTGAGGTCGGCGACCACGTTGGCCAGGTCGGCGTTGTAGGCGCTCTCGCCCATCACGTCGGCCATGGTCAGCTTGACGTTGAGCAGTTCGTAGGTCTTCTGGCAGTGCGACAGCGAGATGTCCTTGAAGCGCGTCCACAGCGCCAGGCAGTCCGGGTCGCCGGCCTGCAGCTTGACCACCAGGCCGCGGGCGCGGGTGGCGAATTCTTCAGACTCGTCGAAGCGCTTTTTCGCTGCGCGGTAGAAGTTTTCCAGGTCAGACAGCTCATCGCTGGTGATCGGGTTTTCCTGCAGGTAGGCCATCAACATGCCGAACTGGGTACCCCAGTCGCCAACGTGGTTCTGGCGGATGACGTTATCACCCAGGAATTCCAGCACGCGGGCCACGCTGTCGCCGATGATGGTCGAGCGCAGGTGGCCGACGTGCATCTCCTTGGCCAGGTTCGGCGCCGACATGTCGATCACCACCTTCTCGGCCGGGCCGGCCTTGCGCACGCCCAGTTGCTCGTCGGCCAGGGCGGCGTCGAGGCGGTTGGCCAGGGCCTCGGTGTTCTGGAAGAAGTTCAGGAAGCCGGGGCCGGCGATCTCGACCTTGCTGATGTCGTCGCTTTTCGGCAGGGCGTTGATCAGCTTCTCGGCCAGATCGCGCGGCTTCATGCCGGCCGGCTTGGCCAGCATCATGGCGATGTTGCTGGCGAAGTCGCCGTGGGTCTTGTCCCGGGCGTTTTCCACCTGGATCGCCGGCGTCAGCCCTTCAGGCAGCACACCGTCGGTGGCGAGTTGGGTGAGGGCTTGCTGGATCAGCTGGCGAATGGTGTCTTTCATGGGATTCTCTTTTCGACCGCAAGCGCGGTGGAGCGCTTCGATGCGCAGGTGGAAAAACTGGGCATTATCCGTTGCCGGGGGCGGGTTGCCAACCTTTTGGCC
>NZ_JAQMYQ010000066.1:0-24865 GCF_028369275.1 Mitsuaria sp. RG | reverse complement strand
CACCCTCGACAACCGCGGCGGCATCCTCGCCAGCCTCAAGCATTCGCTGGGCGTGCGCACCACCGGTGTGCTGCGCAACGGCAGCGACGCCAATGGCCAGCGCGGCGTTCTCCAGGCACTGGGCCTCGATCTGCAGAGCGCCAATCTGGACAACCACGGCGGGCGTATCGCAGCAGTGGGCGGTGATGCGCTGATCCGCGCCGGGCAGCTGGACAACCGTGACGGCGGCATCTCCGCCAGCGGCTTGCTAAAGGTCACCGGCACCAGCCTGCTCAACGGTGGTAACGCGCGCGGCGAGATGGTCGGCCAGCGTATCGAACTGAGGCTCAATGGTGCCCTGGACAACCGCGGCGGTGTCGTCGAAAGCGCCAGCACCCTGGCCATTACCGCCGCCAGCCTGGACAATCAGGGAGGACAACTGCGTGCCGTGGGCACCAGCGGCAAGAGCCAGTTCGCCATTGGCGGGCTGTTCGACAACCGCAACGGCCAGGTGGAGATCGGCAGCAGTGACCTGACCCTCGGCGCCGGCCTGCTGCAGAACGTCGGTGGCAAGGTGCTGCACGCGGGCAAGGGCGTGTTGGACATCGACACCACCATCCTCACCCAGGCTGGCGGTAGCCTCAGCACCCGCGGCGGTCTGACCTTGACCGCCGACAGCTGGACCAACGCCAGCGTGATCCAGGCCGGGCGCCTGACGGTCAACGTCAACAACCTCACCCAGACCGACGGCGGCCAGTTGCTGGCCCTCGACAGCCTGGTGGGCAACGGCGGCAATTGGAGCAACGATGGCCTGATCGCCAGTGACGGTACCCTCAGCCTGAACCTGGGCGGCAGCTATGGCGGCAATGGTCGGGTCAGCAGCCTGGGCACGCTGGGGTTGAGCGCGGCGCAGATGGCCCTGGGCTCCAATGGCAGCGTCACGGGCGTGGGCAACACCACGATCAATATTGCGGGTCTGTTGAGCAACCAGGGGCGGTTGAGCACGGCGGGCGATCTGCTGGTCAACGCCGGTAGCGTGAACAACCTGGGGACTTTGGGTGGCAACCAGCTGGTACGGGTGACCAGCGATAGCCTGCGCAATGACCATGGGTTGCTGTTCAGCGGCGGGGGCATGCAGCTGTACGCCAGTAGCCTGACCAACTTCTATGGGGATGTTTACAGCCAGGGTGGGCTGACGGTGGCGCGGGATGGGGCGGGCGGTCTAGCAGATCTGGTGGATAACGTTTCTGGCAGTTTGGAAAGTGCCGGGGACATGCGTCTTAATGCCACGAACATTCAGAACAGGAAAGAAATATTCAAGACCACTGGCACGCCGAAGTGGAGTGCGATTGGTATGCGACAGACCGGGCAGCTTGCCGGGCATATGGTGCTTGAGGAGTATTACGAGAAAAAAGTAGAGATAGATTCCCCTGCGGGAGCAATTAGAGCCGGACGCGATCTTTCTGTACTGGGCACTCGCATGGAGAACGCGGCCTCGGTGATAACGGCTGGGCACGATATCGCAGTCAATGTGCAGGATTTTATTAATGAAGGTAAGGCACTAGGTACCTATTCCGAGCTGAAGTCATTTGCACTTCCTAATTACTACGCAAAAAATGCATGGCCTTTCTGGAGTGCAGTTACGACCTATAATGCTGCTCATGATCCTGGATACACCCAGGTTACCGCAGGTTTCCGTAAAAATCGCTACAACGTCGGCACGATGCGCTTCTGGGATGCCAACTGGAACGAATCGCGAACGACTCCGTCGTTTCACCAGGCCGGACCTTCTGGAAATGGTAACGATATAGTTTATGTCGGTTGGACGCAGTATCTTGGCGGCTTCAATATGAGCGCCTTCGGGGCCGCACCTGCTTACAATCCGAACTCCACAGTGCCCCTTCCAGCGGCTGTGCAAGGTATCAATTTCTTTGAAACTCGAACTGTTGTGCACGACGGACAAGTTGGCGCAGCAAATGCTGTCGTTCAGGCGGGTGGTCGGGTCAGCATCAATGCAACCAAGAGTCTGACCAACAGTGTTATCCAGGAAGGGCTTACGGTCAGTGGTCCGACCGCCAAGGCGTTCGACCCGAAACTCCCAGGGGCGTCCGGTAACACGCTTATCAATATTCATGCCCAGCTTCCCCCTGACCTCGCGCAACAGCAGGTCAATCCGCTTGCCTTTGGCGGCTTTACGTTACCCACCGGTCAGAATGGCCTGTTCCGCCTGAGTGGCCAGGGTGGGAGCGTTTCGGGTAGCCCAGCCCAGAGCTGGAAGCTTGGCAGTGCAGACGTCACGATCCAGGACCGTCGGGCGATGGTGTCCGGCACACAGCCTGGGGCGTTGCAGGCCATCGATGCCAGAGCGGTAGAACAAAATCATCAGCAAATCGACCGAATTGCCCATCAGGGTGGAGCCGTGGGTGGCACTGCCAGCGCCATCGGTGTCAACGCGCCGAATGGCGCGCCGGTTGAAGTATCCCTGTCGCAACGACATCCCGGTGCCGATGTTCGCGAGTTGACTGCCGGTGGCAACCTGGGCATCAGCGCTCGTCCTGACATCCCGGGGGTCACCCGGATGCCGGATAGCCAACACACCAGCAAGCCACACAAGTACCTGATCGAGACCAACCCGGTCCTGACCGACCTCAAGCAGTTCATGAGTTCCGACTATCTGCTCGGCAACCTGGGCTATGACCCGGACCAGAGCTGGAAGCGCCTTGGCGATGGTCTCTACGAGCAACGTCTGATCCAGCAAGCGGTGGTAGCCCGTACCGGCCAACAGTTCATCGATGGCCAGACCTCCGGCGAGCAGTTGTTCAAGTACCTGATGGACAACGCCATCCGCAGCAAGGACCAGCTCCAGCTCAGCCTGGGTGTGGGCCTGACGGCCTCCCAGGTGGCGGCGCTGACCCATGACATCGTGTGGATGGAAAAGCACGTGGTCAATGGCGAGGAAGTGCTGGTCCCGGTGCTCTACCTGGCCCAGGCCAACAACCGCTTGGCGCCCAACGGGGCGCTGATCGCCGGCCAGGACGTACAACTGATCGCCGGCGAGAACCTGACCAACGCCGGTACCTTGCACGCCAGCCGCAACCTGTCCGCCACCGCCGGCAACAACCTGGTCAACACTGGCCTGGTCCAGGCGGGAGAACGCCTGGAACTGCTGGCCGGCAACAACCTGAGCAACAGCGCCGGCGGCATCATCACCGGACGCGATGTGAGCCTCACGGCGGTCAACGGCGACATCATCAACCAGCGCGACCAGGTTCGCCATGCCATGTCCTATGGTGGTGTGACCAACCAATGGGACTATCTCGACAGCGCCGCGCGCATCGAGGCGTCCAGTGGCTTGGCCCTGAAGGCGGGCCAGGACATCAAGAACATCGGTGGCGTGATCAAGAGCGAGGGGGACCTGTCGCTCAGTGCCGGCCGCGACGTGAGCCTGTTGGCGGTCGAGCAGCGCGAGGGGTTCTATAGCGGATCCCGGCGTAGCAGCGCAGTGCAGCAACATGGCGCCAGCCTTGAGGCCGGCCGCGACCTGAGCATCGGCGCCAGCCGCGACCTCACCGCCGTGGCCAGCCAGATCGACGCGGGCCGCAACCTTACCCTGGCCGCCGGCGAGGACCTGAACCTGACCTCCGCCGCCAACGAAGCCCACAGCTTCAGCCGCAGCAAGAAGGTCACCCAGTCCAATGACCAGGTCACCCAGGTCTCGACCACGGTCAAGGCCGGTGGCGACGTCTCGCTGTCCGCGGGCCAGGACATGGCCATCGTCGCCAGCCAGGTCAAGGGCAAGGGCGCTGTCGATATCGATGCCGAGCGCGACCTGACCATCGCCTCCGAGCAGAACGAAAGCGCTTCGTACTACCTGAAGAAGAGCAAGGGCTCGTTCGGTCGCAGCAGCTCCAAGCAGCAGGAGAGCTACCACAGCACCAACGTCGCCTCGGTGATCGAGGCCGGTGGTGACCTGACCGTCAACGTCAGCAAGAAGGACGGCGGCGGCATCGCCCTGGACGGTGGCCGCGATGTCTCGGTGATCGGCAGCCAGCTCAAGGCCGGCGGCGATGTCATGCTCGGTGCCACCGGCGATGTGGCGGTGCTGTCCGGCGTCGAGGAGCACGGCGAGTACAGCAAGAAGACCAAGTCCGGCTTCCTGGGCCTTTCGAAGAGCGGCAAGAGCCAGTTGCAGACCCGCGCCACGCAGGTCGGCAGCGAGCTGGATGCCGGCAACGACATCGTCATCGCCGCAGGCAGCGATGTGCGCCTGCGCGCCAGTGAGGCCAATGCCGGCAAGGACGTCGAGCTGCGTGCGGGGTTGATCGACAAGGCGGGTGACATCAACCTGGTGTCGGCCAATGACACGGCCTATAGCCACTCGGAGCAGTACAAGAAGAAGACGGGGCTGTCGGTGTCGGGCGGCTTCGTTTCCGTGGCTTCGGCAAAGAAAGCCGGGCAGGAGGCGCAGAGCAGTACCAGCGTCGGCAGCCAGCTTACGGCCAGGCAGGACGCGAGCCTGAGTGCCGAGCGCGACATCAACGTCATCGGCAGCGGTATTTCGGCCGGGCGTAACGTAAGCCTCAACGCTGGGCGCGACGTGAACGTTGCCGCTGCGCAGAGCGAGCACAGCGAGCACCAGTGGTCGAGCGAAAAACGCACAGGCTTCGGCGTCTCAGGCGATGACAATGGCGTCAGCGTGTTCCTCGGCAGCGAACAGCAAAAGGCCAAGGACCGCCTCGAGCAGCAATTGGCTGCGGCCAGCCAGGTCAAGGCCGGGCAGGACCTGGGTATTCGTGCTGGACGAGATATCAACCAGACCGGCTCCGACCTCAAGGCTGAGCACGACATCAACCTCGATGCTGGCCGCGATATCAACATCGATGCCGCCCGCGAGCGTTTGCTGGTGGAGCACGAGCGCGAGCAGAAGAGCCAAGGGCTTGGGGTCACGATCAACCATAACCTGGGTAAAACCAAGGATGCGCTCGAAGGCGCCGGCAAAGGTGAGAACGGTGTCAGCCAGACCTCCAGCACCTTGCGTGCAGTCGATGCTGTCAGTCAGTTCTTTGCCGGGCCGACCGCCGATGTGAAGCTTGGCACCACCAAGCAAGGCAGCCGCGAGCGGGTGGTCGAGGAGAGTCAGAGTGGCTCCACCCTGGATGCCGGGCACGACGTCAACCTCAAGGCCGGCAACGATGTCACCATCAAGGGCGGGCAGTTGCAGGCGGGTCGGGACATCAGCATCAGTGGTCGGGATATCAACCTCGATGTGGCCAAGGGCAGCTTCAGCCAGGAGAACCAGCAGACCAGAAGCTGGGGCGGTATCCATGGCGGAACCACTGGCGGGATCAAACTGGGGGCAGGTGGCAGCTATGGCGTTGCCGACCAGGACAGTGTCCAGGGTACTTCGACCGCGAGCCAGCTGAACGCAGGTCGTGACGTCAAGTTCGATGCCCGCCGTGACGTGAACGTGGTCGGCGGTCAGGTCAGTGCCGGGCGCGATATCGACATTGCCGCGGCCAATGACATCAACATCCGCTCGGCGCAGAACGACAGTAACAGCCAGAACACTCGCCATAACGGTGGCGGCGAGGCGGGGTTGGCGTTTGGCGAGGGCAAGGTTGGTTTCTACGCCAGTGTCGATATCGGCAAGGGCGACCTGAAGCGCGAGGCCGAGCAGCAGCAACAGGCGTTCCTGTATGCCGGGGACCAGCTGAAGTTCAGCAGCGGCAAGGACACCACCATCGCCGGCGCGCAGATGCGTGGCGATGAGGTGATTGGCCGTGTGGGAGGCGATCTCAAGGTTGCTTCCGTAGCGGATACCGGCAAGGTCGAGGGCAAGGAGTTCGACCTGAGTGCTACGGTATCCGTGGGTGTCGGCGCCAGTGTCAGCGGTTCGGTGGGCTACGGACAGACGACCGGCAAGACCAACTGGGTCCAGGACCAGACACGCATCACCGGTGGGAACAAGGTCGACATTCGCACCGAGCACCACACCCAGCTCGATGGCGCGTTGATCGCCGCCGACAACGGCAACCTCAAGCTCGACACTGGCACGCTGGGTTACAGCGATATCGCCGGCAAGGACAAGGAGCACGGTTATTACCTCAACGTCGGCGGCAGTTGGTCGCAGACAAGCGGCGGCAAGTCCGAAACCCATGGCAACCTTAGCGGCTGGGAGTATGAAAAGGACCGCGAGCAGATCGTCCGTGCCACGGTGGGGGCTGGCGAGGTTAACGTGCGCCAGGATGCTCAGACCGGCAAGGACTCGGTAGCCGGGCTGAATCGGGATCTGGACAAGGCTTACGAGATCACCCGGGACAGCGAGTCGCGTACCGATTTGTATGTCTCGGATACTTCCGTCAAGGCGGTGCTGAGCCCGAAGAAAACACTGGAACAGTGGCAGAAGAGTGCGGCCAAGTATGGTGAGAACAGTGAAGAGGCCTTGCAGAAACTGGGTGATCTGTTCCTGACTGTGAAGGCATTGGGCGCAGGGGCTGATGCCGATGCGGTGAGTCTTGCCGTGGGCATGGCTGCATTCACTCGTCAGTTGGGCAGTCGCAACGAAGAAACACGCAGCGCGGTGGTTAATACCGTTCTAGGCAGGATTACCCAGGGCTCATCGGGTAAAGAGTTCGATGCGGTTGCCCAGCGCCTGGTCGACTTGGCAGGTAACGACCCACAAGCGGCACTGAAGGTGCTGGCCGCCCTGGATTCCGCCAATCATCAAAAAGACGGGCGAACGAACTTCGTGCCCGTTGCTGCATTGGGTGCGGCCCTGGTTGCGGGGCTCGGTGTGTCACTGAGCCTGAGTCAGGGCTCGCCAGAACGCCAGGCGGATATGCGCGCCGCCGCATCAAGCATGTTCGATGCCATCGAGGCATCCACTACGGACATGAGCAAGAGAGCGGAGTTGATGGTAGTGCTCTCCGGTCTTGTCTTTGGGAGTACGGTCTTACCAATCCATGAGCTTGACCCGCGGGCGAAAATCTACGAAGGGATGCTGGCTGAGCAAAATCGCCAGAACCCATCGAGCGGAGGATATGCGGAAGGTGGGCAGGTGACTGTGACTCCGCATACCGGAGGCAAACAGCTTGATGGGCAGACGACTAGCGGAAATTACGAGACGCCAGGGCACCAGTTGAACCCAGGGGCAATATTTAATGAGGTTTTACCACCGTCGGGAAATGAGTCAAAAAAATTTGGAGATACTGCGACCCAGCCGTACACAGACGGACAGCTGATCAGTCATGCTGGACGTGCTGTTACAAAGCATCCAGAATATTTTGGGTTTGACTCGACTGAGGCGCTTAGAAAGACGTATAGATCAGATGCTCAACTGAATGAGGTGGGCAGTGCGGCTGTAGACGAAATACTCAAAGGGGGTACTAGGAGTTCGGGGGCGGGAGGTCGCTACCCAGCAGGTTGGGTGACTTATACGTTGCCAGATGGTAGAGCTGCAAGTTGGGAGCCGGGTGGTAAGTTTATTGGGTTTAGAGGAGTGAAGCCATGAGCAGTTTGGTGTTTGAGAAAGTTGGTGATGTAAATAGTAATTTTCCTTATCTGTGCGTATACAAGGAGGGCGGTGGCGAGCCGTTTATGGAGATTTCCGTAAATTCAGACAGAGAGTTGGAGTTTGTATTTTATTCAAGTTCTAATGGTGTTTCACTCACGGCCGAGGAATGGAGGGAGATTTTTGTGCGTGGGGAAAAATTTCATCCGGAGGCATTAGAGAATGGTGATTGAGTTGGTGAAAGCTAAAAAATATGGGGTTATTTGTTGTGCTCAAATTCTGTAGTTTATTTTTAATGTCGAGATGGTTGACGGTGCAGGGGGACGTTATTGGCAAGAATGAAGGGCGCCAGATTTTAGACATTATGGCGAAAAAGGGGGCAGATTTTTTTCCTGCTCTAGTTTCGATCCTGTAGTGGAGAAGGGGTCGAACAGTCATGCAGGGCAGGTCGAAACTAGAGTATAGAAAATAAATCTGTCCCCTTTTGCGTGATATGAAAATCACAACGCCGTAGCAGCTTCCACCTGCGCTGCAACCCGGAAGAACTATTGAATGATGTGGATATGATTGTTCGAGAAATTGGGCGGGCTGAGCCTGTGCAGGTATTTGGGATCTACTGGGTAGGAAATGAGCGCTTTTACTGGGTTATTCCCTATGAAGGTTACGGTGGTCTTATGGCACTTAGTGATCGAGAGGTCAATATTGTGGACTCTACCTTATCAGATGATCTCATCATCTGCAAAGCAGGGGGTGGGGGAGACATGATTCTGCACTGGGCAGCCGAAGATCTGATTGAAGAACTTGCGGAGCGCGAGCCGCAAGCGATGGCCGAGTTTATGAGGCGCATAGAAACCTGATGATGCAAAAGGAGCTATAGAAGTAGATAAGTTCTGGTGTTGCCAGGGGCGGGAAGGGTGTAATTAATGGTGTGAAAGGCAATAATGTCGAGGTCAAGCTGTCGATCTTTATGCGTTGGTCCGGGCCGATGGCGTAAAAATAAATTTGCGTAATGGTTCAAGCTCTACTGCAGAGTCCGGCGCCCAATGGACGATTGATATAGTTGGGCATCCAGGAGTGAAAGCTCCAAAGTTAGAGGTGAAATTCAAATGATTTCATGCTGTCGAGACTCAGAAGAGTTCAGGAAGATTGTGGAGTGGAGTCAAGGTTTAGCCGTTGATGCATTGTGGTTAAGCGTATGCAAGATATACTCGGATGAGGGTTATAATGACCGTAAGCATATTTTCTTAGAAGTGCTGGCTACCCTACTTCTAGAGGGTAGGGTATTTCTCGCTAGTGGGGAACCATTGGTCGGAGCTGTTGCTGAACAAATTGCTGCATTTGATTTGGCTTGGCCTGCAGAAGAAGACATCGACGAAGCGCTATTTTGGGTTACCAAAGATGGAAATAGTTGGGTGCCCGGAGGCCTCGTTTGGATTTACGAGGATGGTACGGAGATATGGACATAATCAGTATGCCTCGCGTCGGTGTGGCTTGAGTAAAGTAGTTGACTTTGTTTTGAGGAAAAGGAGGTGGATCTATTTTTTCTACAATAGTTTCGATTCCTTTAGGCGAAGGTGTCTAGCGGTTACAGAAAATGAAAAAGGGGACAGATTTATTTTTCCTGCTCTAGTTTCGATCCTGTAGTGGAGAAGGGGTCGAACAGTCATGCAGGGCAGGTCGAATCTAGAGCAGGAAAAATAAATCTGTCCCCTTTTGCGTTTTTTTGCGTTACATAGGCAGGCTATTAATAGCTTGTTAGGGAGATAAAATGGCTAAGTTTCTATGTCGTTGCACTCATGTCATTAGCTTGGTTAGTTCTCCTGTTTCAGAGGAGTTCACTCTCGTTCCAAATAAGTTGTTGTATGAGTTGGCGGGGCGAGCTGATAAAGGAAGAATCCCTTTTGATGAGTTTTTTGATCGTGTAGATGTAGTTGGTAAAGAGGCTATTACTTGTCCTGCGTGCGGTCGAGTTTGGATAAGAAGGGATGAAGGGGCAGAATATTGGCCCTGTCTTGAAGAAAAGGAATAGTATGCCATCCGGGGCAGATGTATTTTTACTGCTCTAATTTCGGTTCCTGGTGGCGAAAAGCGAAAAAGGGGACAGACTTATTTTTCCTGCTCTAGTTTCGATTCTGTAGTAGAGAAGGGGGCGAACAGTCATGCAGGGAAGGTCGAATCTAGAGTGTAGAAAATAAACCTGTCCCCTTTGCGCTACTTTAGTGATAAAGGTGTTCTCTGATAAAACCGGTAACTTGATAAGTGCCTTCCCGGTTAAGGTGATGAACTAATGAGGTTTCTCCCTGTGCATGTGTGGCGTGAGCTTCAGTTGGCTGTGATGCTGCTTAGTGAAGAGTCATCGTTAAGAGATGTTCTTGGGGTTATTCTTTTGTGGGTCAGAGGTAATTATAAGTATTTTACTGTTGAGCCGTTTTTGAGTTATGGGGTCGATGAGTTTTCGAATGTAAATGAAAGTTTGATGCCTGTTGATTATTCGTCATTTTTACCTAGTGATATAACACGCTTCAAAAAGGTCATTCTGGGACATCAGGCTAAGGACGTTGAGTCTATAGCGCGGTTTCTACGCGATACAATCGAGGCCTTGATAACTGTTGAAGTTGATAAACAATGCCCTAGGTGTGAGTCTACTGGGCTGCGCGTCTTTATAGGTAGGCATAACGGGTTACTGGCTTACCAATGTGACGTTTGTGGTCATTCCCATTACATAGACGGATCCAAGGTGGAAGCTGGTGGGTTAGAATTTGTAAGTGAGGGAGTGTTGCGAAATATTGGCATGATTTAATGGTGTAAAAAGGAAAAAGGGGACGGATTTATTTTTCCTGATTTATTTTTCTTGCTCTAGTTTCGATCCTGTAGTGGAGAAGGGGTCGAACAGTCATGCAGGTAAAATGGGACAGCTTTATTTTCCCTGCTCTAATTTCGGTCCTAGCAGTCATGCAGGGGCGGTAAAAATTAGAGTGGGGAAAATAAATCTGCCCCCTTTACTGGTGCTTTTTTACTGATGGATACTAGGCTTATATGGAAATAGTCTTCTTCTGGAGTGGCGAAGGTAGCGACCGCGAGCCAGGCTGTCGGTCTGATGTGCTCGGTCGTGATGGAATAGATTTCTTAGCGTGCTTGCTGACTGATCATGGCGGACAAAAATATGAAAGCACGATAGCTTGGCTGGATGAAGGGCTATCTAGAGTCGGCTTGGTAAGGTCTGGAACTATTGGTAGTTGCGATTGGAGTCGTGATAGTTGGGGGGGTGGAGCTCAAGGGTAAAGTTGCAAAGATATATTCGCTATGTGATGAAGGCTGTTGTTTTGTTTTGAGTATTAATGATTTTGAGAAGGCGCTCTTAGACTGGAAGAAATTTATTATGACTGTCTGAAAGTGAAAGGTCGCAGGTGCCTCGCTGGACAAAGACCGGAAAGTGGTAGGTCTATTTTTTCTACTCTAATTTCGATCCCTTTAGATGAAGGTGTCTAGCGGTCATGCAGGGGGGATAGAAGTTAGAGTAGGGGGGTGAATTTGTCCCCTTTTATCGTACCATTTTATACTTGGCTCAGTTCGTGCGGCAGATACGACCAGCCGTTCTAGCTGGAGAGTCGGTAAACTATTGGGCTATTCTTATCTACTCAGGCAGCAACCTAATGCTGACTGGCGTGACGTTGACCGCTCGAGACTCCATCGGTTTACAATGTGGATATATCCAGCCCTAGCATCAATGGAATCAAGTAATGCTTGCCGACCTAATGAAGCTGTTGCCTCCACCGGCTTCTCCTGCCTACTCGAACCCTGACTGGGCAAGAGTGGAAAATGACCATGGCATCCGATTGCCTGCTGACTACAAGGCTTACATCGAGCGTTTTGGGGCGGGGTGCATAGACGATTTTTTATGGGTAATCGATCCATTCTCCAGCAGTAGTGATCTGAATATCTATAAAGGTGATTACTTTCGTGAATCTTATGCGGTGATGAAAGCTGAGTTCCCTGGTGACTATCCTAGGCCAGCCTACCCAGCTCAGGGGGCGTTTTGGCCTTGGGGATTCACTGAAAATGGCGAGACGCTGGTGTGGATTGTTAACGATGAACCAGACTCTTGGTCCGTTGCGCTTCATAGTGTGGACCAGGGGGAGGAAGATCTAATCGCCTGTGGTTGTGTTGAGTTTTTATGTAAGCTGCTCAGAAGTGAGATCCACTCACGTATCTTACCGGAGGATTTCCCCAGTGGAGGAGGATCTCCTTATCGTCGTGCCTTTCAAGTAGTCGCTATATGTTGTGGGGCTGAGTTTGTCCGCTTTTGTACGGCTTCCTGAATGTTTGATAGCAAAAGGTGGTTGGGAGAATTACATTGAATTAACAAGTGGCGGCGGAGAAAATAACGCTGGGCAATTGAAAGGGTTAGATGATGGATGTGAGTGCAACGCATGAAGGGCGCCAGATTTTAGATATTGTTGAGTGTTTGGGAAGGACCGAGTGGCGTAAAGGGTCTACCAGTACGTATGTTGTAAAAACACATGCGGGGTTGTCTCTCAGGAGTCAGATTGAATATCCTCCATCAGTTTGTTTTCGTTTCGTTAAAGAGGATGTTGCGGTTGTTGCTGAGTTGATTAGGTGCGTGGATGTCTATCAGGGGCATTTGAAGTGGGCAATGATCGGCGAGGGCAGGGAGGATGGGCGACATAGTTGGGTTATTGCTCCTCAACGTTTGTTTGATGTGGAGGAGCAGGCGAATCGGGACGATGAAACTGCGAAGCAGTTTCTGGCTAAAAATGATCCTGACTTCGGAAAGCAGGCATATGAAGATATGGCGGGGCTTACTGCACATATGAAAAGTTATTTTGGAATGGGCTAAGGTTTAATGTGGCGGATATATTTTTGCTTCTTTGATTTCTGCTGTTGTGTGGCCAGAGTGACGGCGAAGTCTGGTGCTTAAGTTGCCAGTGAAAGCGTCGAGTGCTGGAAGCGGAGTATCGAAGTGATCGCGTGAAGAATAGATCTGTCTTCCTTTGTACCTGTTTGTTGTGTGGGGTGCTCCGTTAGGTGAATAATGTGCTTGCTCGGTTTTAAGAATGCCGAAGTGATGCCAGATTTCTCGGTTGAGTTCCGTCGTTGGGTAGTATTATGGAAAAGATTGAGTTAATTCGTGCTTTGATTAAAGCGGGCAGGGGCGATGATCTTCTTGCTTTTGTCGAAGGAGAGTCTCCCTATCTGACTGATGCCTCACAGGGGGTGCCGGAATCACCTTGGCTGAGAAGAATCTGGGTGCTTGTTGTAACGCATCTCAGATTTGTCACGCGATATGGAGAGGTGACGAAGCCTCAGATCGCTGACGGCCAAGTGCTGTCACCCTATCCTGCAGAGTTCCAGCTGTGGTTGGCGGCAGGTGCACCGGGTATAGCACTCGAGGATTTGCAGGCCTATGTCAGAGAACATCCATTGGATTGACAAAGCTTTTCTCTTTGATTTTTCTTTGCAATGATATTTCCCAGGGGTATGGGGTCGCTGGGTGGTGCTCCCATCACCGATATGGGTGAGGTCAGAGAGCAGGCTAAGTGAAAAATCAGTTGAAATGGCTAGGCGGGCGACGAAGTGCAAAATGATTGACGGTATTACTAAACAACGGGTCCAGGTTCTCATGGATCCCCGTTATGGGCCTTATATCAGAGTTTTTTCATTTCAGGACAGTGGGGCGCTCCGGGATCTGTTTGATGATGAATTCAATGTGCTCTACTGGTTGGGCCCTTGCCCGGACCTTAGTGTTCATGGGGGGAGCGAGTACTATTTCGGTACCGTCGCCGACCCTGTAAAACTTCAGGCACTGCTCGACAGCATCGAGCTATAGGCGTTCGCCAAGGTTTCAAGAGAGAGGGTAAGTCACTTATGATCGATTCTGTAACCGGTGAGCGGGTTCAGGTTCATCTGGACCCTGAGCAGGGACCTTTCGTTTATATTGTGGGGGCCGAGGACTGCAAACGGCTGGAGTATCTGTTGGATGCTGAGTATTTTGTTCCCTATCTGAAGGTGAAATCGCCAGATCTCTCTCTACCAGTAGCGTGGATTTATTCCTTCGGCAGCATTGCTGATCCACGAAAGCTTCAGGCGCTTCTGGATGGTATTTGAACGTATGCTTCGCGGAGTGGGCTTATGGACCCTAAGGCACCCAATGCAGGTGTAGATATTGACACCGTATCAGATTATATTTCATGCCTTTTTAGTGATAGTTTAAGTAGTGCAACCTGGCGGAGGCACGCTTCGATAGACCAGGCAGCGGAAAAAGCAGAATGCCAAAGTTTTTGTGTAGATGTGGGTATGTCATGAATTTGTCGCAGGGATGGTCAGATCATGAAATGACATTGATGCCTGAGTCAGTGATCGAGCGGGTTGCAGAGCGCCTGGAGGTGGGGCCAATGTCTTCGGAGCAATTCTATGAGGCGATTGAAGTGACTGCCATGACAGTTTACCGTTGCCCCCAATGCAAACGATTGTATTTGGAGGAAGGTAAGAATAGTTTCACGGCCTATGCCGTAGAACAGGTAGGGTCTTGAGGGTTGGTGGCGAGTTGTTCGGAAAGTAGAATTGGGTTGAACGTGGCCGGGTTAAGTCTGTTTTTGGAGGCATGGCGATGGGGCTGAATGAAAAATGGGTTCCAGGTTTTGGAGAGGTATTCACTTGGTTCGCCATGGATAAATTCGGTCGAATTGCAGTCATGGTGAATAATTGCTACGGGGCCATTCCCGAGGTACTGCTGAGGCTGGAAGGGGTAGAGCAGGTACTGGACTCGATAAGCGAGTTTGTTTGGCAGGAGTCCCAGGAATATTCTGATTACCCGCCAGCAAAGCAGGGTGGCTTTGCAGTGGATCTTTACTCAGCTTGGCGCTGGCAAGGCAAGTCGAAAGCCAGTGTGGCAAGCACACTGCAAAATGACCTGGAAGAACGGCTGAACTATAGCGAGGCGAACCTTGCCTTTAACAAGGGATTATTCGTGTATCACGCCGTGGAGGGTAGCCGTGCGGGTGAGGACTACCCCGAAGGGTATGCTGGGGATACTGCGATGGGTGATTACTTCAGGTTTTTAGTGCCAGGAGAGTACGCCACGCTTGAGGATTTTCCCGTTGGGCTGAGGCGAGGGCTGGTGGTGTCTGATAGCTTGGACTTTTCTTTGCTCCAGGTGCTGGAGAGTAGGCTTGTCAGCCAGCATTTTTGTTCGTTGTACCAGGCGTAGGCAGCGCAGGTTGTACGCTCAGGCTGTTTCCCAGGCGCTCGCAAAGGTCGCCGGACGCGATAATCATTGGATGGGCCGAGATGATCTCACTGTGCTTTGAAACGGGAGAGTGCAGGGTGTTTGACCAAGACAATTTGCCCGGCGCCAACCTCGATGGACTGTCATTGCACCGGGCGCAGTTCGACGGCCTGGATGCCAGGGCGACTACATTCATAGGTAGCGATCTCAGAAACGCTTCGTTCATCGAGGCGGATCTGACCGCTGCCGACATGCGAGGAGCGACGTTGGCCAATGCCCTGTTCAATGGCGCCCGGCTGTGCAATGCCGATCTTTCTCGGGCGCTGGCCGCCTCTGCCGACTTCAGCGGGGCCGACCTGCGCGCTGCAAACCTGGCAGAGGCGGATATCGGAGGGGCTGTATTCAAGGGCAGCAATCTATGCGGTGCCGATTTACGCGCGCGCAGGATCGAGAAGGCAGAATTCCAGTTGGCCATGTTCAACGACAGTACCCGGTGGCCAGCGGGATTCGATCCTGTCGCTCAAGGCGCAGTCCGGCAAAGCGATGATTCTGCTTTTGAAGTGCCTTCTGAAGAGATCCTATGATCGGCTGACACGGTGATTGGGGGGCGTATGGCGCTCAGTTCAACCCGAATAAATGGGCTTGATGCATCGATGCCCAGAGGCAAGCCTGCGTATCTCCCGTCGAGGGATGCCGGCAAGAAAACCTGTACGCCCCTGATTACTCAAGCCTTCGCCATGACACGGACCGGAGACGGGACAATTTAGACTGGCATCGCCAAGGCCGGTCACCCGATAATCGGGATCCATTCTCACTGCTGAGCCTTGCCATGTCGTTCAACCCGCTGAGGGGCCGCCCATGACTGCGGTCCGCAAGAACCCCGACGCCTTCGCCTTCCAGGTCATGCTGGGGCTGTGCCTGATCTGGGGCTGCCAGCAGGTGCTGATCAAATCCGCTGCCGTGGACATTGCACCGGTCATGCAGGCGGCGTTTCGCAATGGCATCGCCGCGCTGCTGGTGGGGCTGCTGGTCTGCTGGCGAGGTGGCTGGAGCCAGGTGGGCAGCACCTGGCGCGCCGGGTTGCTGGCCGGCGCGCTGTTCGGCCTGGAGTTCCTGTTCATCGCCGAGGGGCTGAAGCTGACCTCGGCGGCGCACATGTCGGTGTTCCTCTACACCGCGCCGATCTTCACCGCCCTGGGGCTGCATTTCATGATGCCCAGCGAACGGCTGCGGCTGTTGCAGTGGCTGGGCATCCTGCTGGCCTTCGGGGGGATTGCCCTGGCCTTTGCCGGTGGCGTTTCCCTCGAACACCTCGATGGGCGCATGTTGCTGGGCGATGCCATGGCGATCCTGGCGGGCCTGGCCTGGGGCGCGACCACGGTGGTGGTGCGCGGCTCGCGCCTGTCCGAGGCGCCGGCGACCCTGACCCTGTTCTACCAGCTGGCGGTGGGGTTTGTCGGGCTGGTGCTGATCGCCCTGGTGAGCGGGCAGATCGCCGATTTCTCGCTGACCCCGCTGGCGGTGGGCAGTGTGCTGTTCCAGGGGATCGTGGTGTCGTTTGTCAGTTACCTGACCTGGTTCTGGTTGCTGCGCAAATACCTGGCCTCGAACCTGGCGGTGTTTTCCTTCATCACGCCGTTGTTCGGGGTGACCTTCGGCGTGCTGCTGCTGGATGAGCCGCTGAGCCTGAACTTCGTGATCGGCGCGGTGATGGTACTGCTTGGGGTGGTCATGGTCAGCGCCGAGGCGTGGGTGCGGCAGCAGTTGCGCAAGCTGGTGGGATGAGAGGGTAGACGCGCCGGCCCCTGGCGCGTTCCACCACGTCCACGGCTTTTGCTACGTAGGCTGCATCTCCTGTCTCCAATGCGTCAGCCATGAACTGTGCGATGGTTTCCGGAGAAGCCAGATAGGCGGCAGCGTCGAATTCATGGAACGTTCCAGTCATTTTGCGTCCTCTGCGAGTGCTGGAGAATGTAGCCAATGAAACGTTGCCGAGAGAGGCACAAATGATTTCGATCTGTTGCTGAACTGAACCCACCATCACCCGGCAGTACGGGCATTTGAGTGGCAATCCTGCAGGTAATGACCTCCTGTCACGGCCAGCACTCCGGCCACGGCCAACCCTGCCGCCGCCAACACCAATGCTGGCTGTAATCCACCACTGAAATGACTGCTCAACGCCGCCAGCAACGGCCCGCTCAACTGCCCCAGGGCAAAGCACGCGGTCAGCAACCCGGCATTGCGCTGCGTGGCATGGGGCGCCAGCTCTCGCGAGCGCTGCATCACCAGTTGCATGCAGGCCAGGAACGGCCCGCCGCACAGCAGCACGCCCAATGCCAGACCGATGCCGCCACCGAGCAGGCAGGCCAGTACGCCGAGCCCTTGCAGCCACAGGGTGGTGGTCAGCCAGGCAGAGGTCCGCCCCGGGCGGCGCAGGCTGACGATGGCCACGCCAAGCGCCGATGCCAATCCGAACGCGGGCCAGAACAGGTCGGCCTGCCACTTTCCGAGGAACTGCTGGCTGGCCATCTGCGACAGGAAGGTGGCCGGCAGGATGTAGCCGATCCCGTAGAGCGCATAGACCAGGCCCAGGCGTCCGATGCCGGTGCCGCGGCCTTGTTCGTTGACGGCCGCAGGTGTGGCGGCGGGTTCCAGCGCCCGTGGCAGCAACGGCAGCACCGCCAGCAGCATGACCAGCGCGGCGACGCCATAGACCAGCCATAGGGCTGCCGAATCCAGCTCCAGCAGGTGCGCGCCCAGGGCCAGCACGCCCGTCACCGCGATGCCGACGCCGGGCCCGGCGAACACCAGCGCGCCGAGGCGCTGGTGGCCATGGGCGCTGGCCAGTTGCTGGCTGAGGCTGGCGATCATCACCAGCACCCAGGCGCTGGCCACGCCGGTGCCGAAACGCAGCAGCAGGTGGCTCCAGAAACCGTCGGCGGCCCACGAGGCCAGGGTCAGTAGCACGCACAGCCACAGCCCTCCATGCAGGCGCAGGCGCACCTGGGCGGGCTGGCGGGCGAACATGGCGTCCACCGCACCGAGGAAGTAGCCCAGGTAGTTGGCGGCGGCGACCAGGCCGCCGGCGGTGAGGTCGAACTGGCCCTCGGCGATCAGTCGGGGCAGTTGCGGCGTGAGGGCGAAGCGGCCGATGCCCATGGCCATCATCAGCGCCACGGCGCTGGCCAGCAATTGCACGATGGGTGACATGGAAAGTCTCCTGCACGAAGGGATGCGATGGATGGCAGGGTAGGGTTCATTGACTTTCAATAAAATTGAATAATGATGATCAAGTTGTTCTGTTTTGGAGAATCCTATGGAGTTCAGCCAACTGCGCATCTTCCAGGCCGTGGCCGAGGAGGGCTCGGTGACCCGCGCCGCCGAGCGATTGCACCGGGTGCCGTCGAACCTGTCGACGCGCCTGCGCCAGCTTGAGGAGCAACTGGGGGTGGAGCTGTTCCTGCGCGAGCGCCAGCGCTTGCAGCTGTCGCCGGCCGGCAAGGTGCTGCTGGACTACGCCCACCGGCTGTCCAACCTGCGTGACGAGGCGTTGGCCGCGGTGCAGGGCGGCCAGCCGGCGGGGGACTTCGTGCTGGGCACCATGTACAGCACGGCGGCTATCCACTTGCCGGCGTTGCTGGCGCGCTACCACCAGGCCTACCCGGCGGTGAACCTGCAGGTGCAGGCGGCGCCCAGTGCCGAGCTGCTGGAAGGGGTGCTCAGCCATCGGCTGGACGCAGCGCTGGTGGACGGCCCGCTCAACCTGGCCGGGCTGGATGGCGTGCCATTGTGCGAGGAAACCCTGGTGCTGATCACCAGCCCCGAGCACCCGGCGGTGCACAGCGCCAGGGATGTGGCCGGCAAGGCGGTGTTCACCTTCCGCCAGGGCTGCTCGTACCGCATGCGCCTGGAAGCCTGGTACGCCCATGCCCACACGCCCATGGGACGGGTCATGGAGATCGAGTCGTACCAGAGCATGCTGGCCTGTGTGATCGCCGGGGCCGGGGTGGCGTTGATGGCGCAGTCCATGCTCGACAGCCTGCCGGGCCGCGAGCAGGTACGGGCGCATCGGCTGCAGGCACCGTTCGACCAGGCGATGACCTGGCTGATGTGGCGCCAGGGCAAACGCGGGGCGAATCTGCAGGCCTGGATCGATTTGCAACAAAGCGAAACGATTGACCGACCGTCGGAAGCTGCCGTCTGCGCTTGATCCGGGTCAGAATCGGCCCTATGTGTAGGAACAGAGGCATGCGCAATACAGGACATCGGGCTATGATCTGTATGACGCACCGCAGGATCGATTGACCAAGAGGCTGACCCGTCAAGGGGGCATTATGAACGAACGCATGTATAACTGGCTCCACGACCTCGCCGTCGCCTTGGGCTTGCTCCCGCCACCGTTGCAGCCGGTGCCGATCCCGACCGACGAAGAACAGCGCAAGCGCCAGCCGCGTCGGCGCTGACAACTGACAAAAAGGCCGCCGCATCCGAGTGATGCGGCGGCCTTTTGCGTTTTACCGGCTTGAACCTCTCATCCCTGTAGGAGCGGCCTTGTGCCGCGAAAGGGCCGCAAAGCGGCCCCGTCGGATTCAGCGCTTAGCCGAGACAGGGGCCGCTACGCAGCCCTTTCGCGGCACAAGGCCGCTCCTACAGGGGATGGTGTGGAAGTGGCCTCAGGCCAGGTTCACCGTCGCCACTGGCTTGCGCGAAGCCAGGCTGACCACCACGAAGCTCACCAGGCCGATCGCCAGGCTGTAGTAGATCGGCGTGTTGGCCTCCAGGCCGTCCTTGAACATGAACAGCAGTGCGGTACCGAAGCCCAGCGTCATGCTGGCGATGGCCCCCGCGGTGGTCGCGCGCTTCCAGAAGATCGCGCCGATCAGCGGGATCAGCATGCCGCCAACCAACAGGTTGTAGGCCAGGGTCAGGGCGCTGATCACATCGTTCACCGCCAGGGC
Organism: Mitsuaria sp. RG; assembly: GCF_028369275.1. NCBI lineage: Bacteria > Pseudomonadati > Pseudomonadota > Betaproteobacteria > Burkholderiales > Sphaerotilaceae > Roseateles > Mitsuaria sp. RG. Next base: position 5,172 of record NZ_JAQMYQ010000066.1, on the reverse strand, counting down.
GATACCCAGCACCACCAGGCCGGTGAGCAGGGTGAACAGGCGGTTGATGCCCAGGCTCGACTGCTTGCCGCCGCGCAGCTTGGGCAGCAGGTCTTCGGTCAGGGTGGTCGAGGCGGCCAGCAGGCCCGCGCTGGCGGTGGACATCATCGCGGCCAGGGCGGCGGCCATCAGCAGGCCACGGATGCCTTCGGGCAGTTGGCCCTTGATCATCTCGGCGAAGGCGTTGTTCGGGTTGGCCAGGTCCGGCATCAGTACATGGGCGGCCATGCCGATCAGGGCGCAGGCCAGGCCGTACAGCACGCAGTAGATACCGGCGGTGGTGCCGGCGCGCTGGCAGACCTTCTCGTCACGGGCGGTGAACACCCGCTGCCAGATGTCCTGGCCGATCAGGATGCCGAAGAAGTAGATCAGGAAGTAGGTGATGATGGTGTCCCAGCCGATGGTGGTCCAGCTGAAGCTGGCCGCCGGCAGCTTGGCCACCAGGGCGTCCCAGCCGCCGGCCTTGTACAGGCACACCGGCAGCAGGATGAACATCAGGCCCACGGTCTTGATCACGAACTGGACGATGTCGGTCAGGGTCAGCGACCACATGCCGCCGATGGTCGAGTACACCACCACCACGCCGCCGCCGAACAGCAGGGCCATCCAGAACGGCACGTCGAGCAGCACCTGCAGTACGGTGCCCATGGCCAGGGTCGAGGTCACCGCGATCATCAGCGCGTAGGCGAGCATGATCGCCGCGCTGGCCTGGCGGGCCATCGGGTTGTAGCGGCGCTCCAGCACCTGGGTGACGGTGAAGATCTTCAGGCGCAGCAGCGGCTTGGCCAGGAACAGGTTGAGGGCGATGATCCCCAGGCCCAGGGCGGCGCACAGCCAGAAGCCGGAAATGCCATGGACGTAGCCCAGGCGCACGGTGCCGACGGTGGAGGCGCCGCCGAGCACGGTGGTGGCCATGGTGCCCATGTACAGGGTCGGGCCGAGGTTGCGCCCGGCCACCAGGTAGTCTTCGTGGGTCTTCGCGCGCCGCATGCCGTACCAGCCGAGGGCGAGCATGCCGGCGGCATAGATCAGTACAACGATGATGTCCAAGGCCATTGGGGGTCTCCCGATTATCTTTATTATGGCGAGATCGGCCGTCTGGACGCTGCAAGGCGCCCGGCGGTCCTGTCATGTGTTGGCGGGCCTCTATGGCCCTCCCGAATGGCTCCTGCCGGGGTCAAGCAATCGCTTGCAGCGCAACGCCCTGTGTGTAGGAGCGGCCTTGTGCCGCGAAAGGGCTGCAAGGCAGCCCCGGCGTTCTCTGCGAAAACGCTGAAAACCGGGGGCGCTGTGCGCCCCTTTCGCGGCACAAGGCCGCTCCTACAAAGGGCGGTGCTTGACGGCTAGCGACGTACCACGCCCGGCAGCACGCAGAGCATTTCGAACAGCAGGTTGGCGCCCAGCAGCGAGGTGTTGCCGGTGGTGTCGTACGGTGGGGAGACTTCGACCAGGTCGCAGCCGATCAGGTCCAGGCCGTGGCAGCCGCGGATGATCTCCATCGCCTGGATGGTGGTCAAGCCGCCGATTTCCGGGGTGCCGGTACCGGGCGCCCAGGCCGGGTCGATGCCGTCGATGTCGAACGACAGGTACACCGGGCCGCCACCGACTTTCTCGCGCACTTCGGCCATCAGCGGCTCCAGCGACTTGTGCCAGCACTCTTCGGCCTGGACTACACGGAAGCCCTGGCGACGGCTCCAGTTGAAGTCGTCGGCGGTGTAGCCCTGCGCGCGCAGGCCGATCTGCACCACGCGGTCGCAATCGAGCAGGCCTTCTTCCACGGCGCGGCGGAAGGTGGTGCCGTGGGCGATCTTCTCGCCGAACATGTGGTCGTTGACGTCGGCGTGGGCGTCGATGTGCACCAGGCCGATCTTGCCGTGCTTCTTGTGCAGGGCGCGCAGGATCGGCAGGGTGATGGTGTGGTCGCCACCGAGGGTCAGCGGGATGACATTGTGCTCGACGATCTCGTCGTAGGCCTCTTCGATGATGCGCACGGCGTCCAGCAGGTTGAAGGTGTTGATCGCCACGTCGCCGATGTCGGCCACCGACAGCGAGTCGAACGGGGCGGCGCCGGTGGCCATGTTGTACGGGCGGATCATCACCGACTCGGCGCGGATCTGCCGTGGGCCGAAGCGGGTACCCGAGCGCAGCGAGGTGCCGATGTCCAGTGGCACGCCGATGAACGCGGCGTCGAGCCCTTCGGCGCTTTGCAGGTGGGGGAGACGGAGCATGGTGGCGATGCCGCCGAAACGCGGCATTTCGTTGCCGCCCAGTGGTTGGTGGAGAATCTTGTCCACGGTGGGCCTCATCAGTCGGTCGATTGTTCTGTTTGTTCGAACCTGTGCCGCCGCGCGCCTTGGTGCTCTGGTTGTGCCGGCGGGCAGGGACATTTCGCCGCAGTCTGCGCAAGGTAGTGCCCGGGAAGAATCGCTACCGACAAAAACTTACTTCAGGAATTTCTGAACTATCGGTGTGCGGCCGGGTTAGACTCTGGCCATTTCCAGCCCACGGACCCGTTGCCCCATGGCCTCATCGCTGCCCGACCTGAAACTGCTGCGCATCTTCGCCAGCGTGGTGCGTCACCAGGGCTTCGCCAATGCCCAGCGCGACCTCAACCTGTCGACCTCGGCCATCAGCACCTACATGAGCCAGCTGGAAAGCGCCCTGGGTATCGTGCTCTGCCACCGTGGCCGTGGCGGTTTCAGCCTGACCAGCAAGGGCGAGCTGTTCCACCAGGAGACCTTGCGCCTGCTGGGGGAGCTGGATGGCTTCGAGCAGTATGCGGCGGCACTCAAGGGCGAGTTGCGCGGCACCCTCAACCTGGGGGTGATCGACTCCACTGTGGGCGACCGCGCCTTGCCGCTGGCCGAGGCCATCGGTGCCTATAGCCAGGAACATCCGGCGGTGCACCTGCACCTGTCGGTGTCCAGTCCGTACGAACTGCAACTGGGCGTGCAGGACAACCGCCTGGACCTGGCCATCGGTGCGTTTTCGTCGCGCATGAGCGGCCTGGTCTACCAGCCGCTGTACCGCGAGCAGCACTGGCTGTATTGCAGCAGCCGCCATGCGCTGTTCGGCGAGCGACGGATCCCGGAGCCGGTGATTACCCAGCAGCGCATGGTCGGGCGTGGCTACTGGAGCCAGGCGGAGCTGGCCCGGCACGGTTTCAAGCACAGCGCCGCCACCGTGGAAAGCATGGAGGCGCAGCTGATTCTGATTCTCTCCGGCGCCTACATTGGCTACCTGCCCGAGCACTATGCCCAGGCCTGGGTCGACAAGGGTGATCTGCGCGTGCTGTCGCCGGCAACCTTCGGCTACCAGGCACCGTTTTCCCTGATCATCCGCCGCGGTCGGAGCCGGGAACCCTTGATCCAGACGTTCCGCGACCTGCTCAAGAGCCAGCTCAACGTGGGCTGACCCAGGTCGTGTTCAGCACATTCCGTCAGGTCGAGTAAATTTCCTACAAAACTTGACCGCTGACGTGATGGCCTTCTGCTAAATATCTACTTGCTTTGATGATTTCCCCACTCATCTGGATAAGCAAGGGATCGCCAACGATGCGCATGAATTTGCCCGTCACCGAGCACGAAAGAACCTTTCCCCAAGACCAGCGGCTGATCTCCACCACCGACCTGAACAGCCGCATCACTTACTGCAACGACGCATTCGTGGCCATCAGCGGTTTCACCTACGACGAACTGGTCGGCCAGCCCCATAACCTGGTGCGGCATCCCGACATGCCGCCAGCGGTCTTCGGGCATATGTGGGACACCATCAAGCAAGGCAAACCCTGGATGGGCGTGGTCAAGAACCGCGCCAAGAACGGCGACTTCTACTGGGTCAGCGCCTACGTCACGGCGGTGTACGAGAACGGCCGCATCAGCGGCTACGAGTCGGTGCGCTCGGTACCGACCCGGGAGCAGATCCGCCGGGCCGAGAACTTGTACGCCCGCTTGCGGGCAGGGCGCTCGCCGGTACCGCTGGCGGCGCGACTCGGTTATGGAGTCGGCCATGGCTGGCCGTTGATCGGTGCGGGATTGCTGTCGGCCGCCGCCTATCTGTTGCTGCCCCCCTATGCGGCACTGGGTGTGCTGATGGCCAGCCTGCTGGCGGCCTGGTACGTGGTCGAGCACCGGCAGAACCAGTCGATCCGGCGCACCCTGCAGGAGCACCCCAAGGCCTTCACCAGCCCGTTGGTGGCCCTGACCTACAGCGACAATCCCGGGCTGCAGGGCCAGCTCGACCTTGCGATCATCAGCGAGGAGGCGCGCCTGCAGACCGCGCTGACCCGCTTGGTGGATGCCGGTGTCGGGGTCAAGTCGCGAGCCGCGCAGTCCGCCGACCTGTCCGATGCCCAGGCGCAGATGCTCGACCGCCAGCGCAGCGAGACCGACCAGTCGGCCACCGCCATCGCGCAGATGGCGGCGACCATCCAGCAGGTCACCCACAACGTGCAGAGCACCGCCCACGCCGCCAGCGACGCCGACCAGCTGGCCCAGCAGGGCAGCGACCTGGCGCAGCAGAGCCTGCGCGCGATGGGCAGCATGAGCGAGGCGGTGAGCGACATCGGCCAGGCGGTCAATGCCCTGGCCGAGCAAACCCAGTCGATCGGCAGCGTGGTGGATGTGATCACCTCGATCGCCGAGCAGACCAACCTGCTGGCGCTCAATGCCGCCATCGAGGCGGCGCGGGCCGGCGAGCAGGGCAGAGGCTTCGCCGTGGTGGCGGACGAGGTGCGTTCGCTGGCGCAACGAACCCGCGCCTCGACCGAGGAGATCCACCACATCATCTCCACCCTGCGCTCCGGTGCCGACCGCGCGGTGGCCAGCGCCAGTCGCGGCCAGCAGATCTCCAGCGACAGCGTGCACAGCGTCGAGGCGGTGCAGGCGGCGTTGTCGGGGATCGCCCAGGCGGTTAGTCGCATCACTGGCATGAGTCAGCAGATGGCCACGGCGTCCGAGCAGCAGAGCCATGTCGCCGAGGACATCAACCAGCAGATCGTGCGCATCGCCCATCTGTGCGACGAGAGCGCGGGACAGGCCAGGCAGGGGGCCGAGATCAGCCAGGACCTGGAGCGCATGGCGGAGTACCTGCACAGCCTGGCGGAGCGGTTCAACCGCTGAAGTTGGGCCGTGT
>NZ_JAQMYQ010000065.1:0-25062 GCF_028369275.1 Mitsuaria sp. RG | reverse complement strand
GGGGCGCGGCCCCCCCCCCCCCCCCCCCCCCCTGGGCCCTGAACTGCAACGACTTTTCCAGCAGGAGCAACAATGACCAACCCACGCAAGCTCGCCATCCTCGCCGCTGCCCTGGCCGTTCTCGGCCTCGGTGGCGCGGCCTGGACCGGTACCCTTGGCAAGGCCGGCAGCGGCCAGGCCCAGCACGACGACCATGGCGAGGAAGGCCATGGCCATGAAGAAGGAAAGGCAGAGGAGCATGCCGACGAAGAGGGCCAGCTGCACCTCTCCGCCGAGCAGATCCAGGCCGCCGGCGTGCAACTGGCCACTGCCGGCCCACAAAGCCTGGGTACCGCCATCAGCTTCCCCGGCGAGATCCGCTTCGACGAGGACCGCACCGCCCACGTGGTGCCCCGCGTCCCCGGCGTGGTCGAGTCGGTGCAGGCCGAGCTGGGCCAGGCGGTCAAGCGCGGCCAGGTGCTGGCGGTGATCGCCAGCCAGCAGATCTCCGAACTGCGCAGCGAGCAGCAGGCTGCCCAGCGCCGCCTGGAGCTGGCGCGCCTGACCTTCGAGCGCGAGAAGCAACTGTGGCAGGAGCGCATCAGCGCCGAGCAGGACTACCTGCAGGCCCGCCAGGCGCTGCAGGAGGCCGAGATCGCCGCCGCCAACGCCGGGCAGAAGGTCGCCGCCGTGGCGCCGGCCGGCAAGGGCAATCGTTACGAGTTGCGCGCACCGTTCGACGCGGTGGTGGTGGAAAAGCACCTGACCGTGGGCGAGGTGGTGGACGAGACCAGCAATGCCTTCACCCTGTCTGACCTGAGTCGGGTCTGGGCCACCTTCGCCGTGGCCCCGCGCGACCTGGACAAGGTGGTCAGCGGCCGTGGCGTCAGCGTCAGCGCGCCGGACCTCGGTGCCCAGGTGGAAGGCAAGGTCAACTACGTCGGCAGCCTGCTCGGCGAGCAGAACCGCGCCGCCACCGTGCGCGCCACCCTGGCCAACCCCAATGGCGCCTGGCGTCCCGGGCTGTTCGTCAACATCGCGGTCACCGTCGAGCGTTTCGATGCCGCCGTGGTGGTGCCGGAAAGCGCCCTGCAGACCTGGGAAGAACAGACCGTGGTGTTCGCCCGTACCGACGAAGGCTTCGAGGCCCGTCCGGTGAAGACCGGGCGCCGCGATGCCGGCCAGGTGGAGGTACGCGAGGGGCTGGCCGCCGGCACCGTGGTCGCCGCCGCCGGCAGCTTCGTCCTCAAGTCCGAGCTGGGCAAAGGCTCGGCCGAACACAGCCACTGACCGGGGACGCCTTTCATGTTCGAACGTCTTATCCAGTTCGCCATCGAGCAACGCCTGGTGGTGATGCTCGCCGTGGTGCTGATGGCCGCCGTGGGCATCCACAGCTACCAGAAACTGCCCATCGACGCCGTGCCCGACATCACCAACGTGCAGGTGCAGATCAACACCGCCGCGCCCGGCTATTCACCGCTGGAAACCGAGCAACGCATCACCTTCGCCATCGAGACCGCCATGGCCGGCCTGCCGGGCCTCAAGCAGACCCGTTCGCTGTCGCGCTCGGGGCTGTCGCAGGTGACGGTGATCTTCGATGACGGTACCGACATCTTCTTTGCCCGCCAGCTGGTCAACGAGCGCCTGCAGGTGGCTCGCGAGCAGTTGCCCGAGGGTATCGAGGCGGCCATGGGGCCGATCTCCACCGGCCTTGGCGAGATCTTCCTGTGGACGGTCGAGGCCAAGGAGGGCGCGCTAAAGGATGACGGCACGCCCTATACCGCCACCGACCTGCGGGTGATCCAGGACTGGATCATCAAGCCGCAGCTGCGCAACGTACCGGGCGTGGCCGAGGTGAACAGCATCGGCGGCCATGCCAAGCAGTACCTGATCGCTCCCGAACCCAAGCGCCTGGCGGCCTACAAGCTGACCCTCAACGACCTGGTCGCGGCGCTCGAGCGCAACAACGCCAACGTCGGTGCCGGCTACATCGAACGCAACGGCGAGCAGTTGCTGATCCGCGCCCCGGGCCAGGTGGCCTCGGCCGAGGACATCGCCAATATCGTCATCTCCAGCGTCGATGGCACGCCGATCCGCGTCAGTCATGTGGCCCAGGTCGGCCTGGGCCAGGAACTGCGCTCGGGCGCGGCCACCGAGAATGGCCGCGAGGTGGTGCTGGGCACGGTGTTCATGCTGATCGGCGAGAACAGCCGCACGGTGTCCCAGGCGGTGGCGGCCAAGCTCGAGGAGATCAACCGCAGCCTGCCCAAGGGTGTGGTGGCGATCACCGTCTATGACCGCACCAACCTGGTGGAAAAAGCCATCGCCACGGTGAAGAAGAACCTCATCGAAGGCGCGATCCTGGTCATCGCCGTATTGTTCCTGTTCCTGGGCAACATTCGCGCGGCACTGATCACCGCCATGGTCATCCCGCTGTCGATGCTGTTCACCTTCACCGGCATGTTCAGCAACAAGGTCAGCGCCAACCTGATGAGCCTGGGTGCGCTCGACTTCGGCATCATCGTCGACGGCGCGGTGGTGATCGTCGAGAACGCCATCCGCCGTCTGGCCCACGCCCAACAGCATCATGGCCGCATGCTGACCCGCTCCGAGCGCTTCCACGAAGTGTTCGCCGCCGCCCGCGAGGCACGCCGCCCGCTGATCTACGGGCAGTTGATCATCATGGTGGTGTACCTGCCGATCTTTGCCCTGACCGGGGTCGAGGGCAAGATGTTCCACCCCATGGCCTTCACCGTGGTGATGGCACTGCTGGGGGCGATGATCCTCTCGGTGACCTTCGTGCCGGCGGCCCTGGCGCTGTTCGTCACCGGCAAGGTGAAAGAAGAGGAGGGCGTGGTCATGCGCACCGCCCGCCGTCGCTACGCCCCGGTGCTGGACTGGGTGCTGGGCCGACGCAACCTGGCCTTCGCCGGCGCCGCCACCCTTGTGCTGTTGTCCGGCGTGCTGGCCAGCCGCATGGGCAGTGAGTTCATCCCCAGCCTCAGCGAGGGTGATTTCGCCCTGCAGGCCCTGCGCGTGCCGGGCACCAGCCTGTCGCAATCGGTGGACATGCAGCAGCGCCTGGAGAAGACCATCATCGCCCAGGTGCCGGAAGTCGAGCGGGTGTTCGCCCGTACCGGCACCGCCGAGATCGCCTCCGACCCGATGCCACCGAACATCTCCGATGCCTACGTGATGCTCAAGCCCCGTGAGCAATGGCAGGACCCGGGCAAGCCGCGCGATGAGCTGATCGCCGAGGTGCAGCGCGCCGCCGCCAGCGTGCCGGGCAGCAACTACGAGCTGTCGCAGCCGATCCAGCTGCGCTTCAACGAGCTGATCTCCGGGGTGCGCAGCGATGTCGCGGTGAAGGTGTTCGGCGACGACATGGAGGTGCTCAACCGCACCGCCGCGCAGATCGCCGCCAGCCTGCAGCAGGTGCCGGGCGCCTCCGAGGTGAAGGTCGAGCAGACCACCGGCCTACCGGTGCTGACCATCGATATCGACCGTGACAAGGCGGCCCGTTACGGCCTGAATGTGGGCGACGTGCAGGACGCCATCGCCATCGCCGTGGGCGGTCGCACTGCCGGCACCCTCTATGAAGGCGATCGCCGTTTCGACATGGTGGTGCGCCTGTCGGAGGCGCTGCGAACCGATGTCGACGGTTTGTCCAGCCTGCTGATCCCGGTACCGGCCAGCGCCGCCGCCGGTGCTTCGCAGATTGGTTTCATCCCGCTGTCGCAAGTGGCCACCCTGAACCTGCAACTGGGCCCCAACCAGGTCAGCCGCGAGGATGGCAAGCGCGTGGTGGTGGTCAGCGCCAACGTGCGCGGGCGTGACCTCGGTTCGTTCGTCGAACAGGCGTCGCAGACGCTGATCGACCAGGTGCAGATACCGCCGGGCTACTGGACCCGCTGGGGTGGCCAGTTCGAGCAGCTGCAGTCAGCGGCCGAGCGCCTGCGGGTGGTGGTGCCGGTCTCGTTGCTGCTGGTCATGGCCTTGCTGCTGATGATGTTCAACAACCTCAAGGATGGCCTGCTGGTGTTCACCGGTATCCCCTTCGCCTTGACTGGGGGGGTGTTGGCGCTGTGGCTGCGGGATATCCCGCTGTCGATCTCGGCGGGGGTGGGCTTTATCGCGTTGTCGGGCGTGGCGGTGCTCAACGGCCTGGTGATGATTGCCTTCATTCGTAACCTGCGTGAGGAAGGTCGAGGCCTGCGCGCCGCGGTGGAGGAGGGCGCGCTGACCCGCCTGCGGCCGGTGCTGATGACCGCGCTGGTGGCGTCGCTGGGGTTCATTCCCATGGCCCTGGCCACGGGCACCGGCGCCGAGGTGCAGCGGCCGCTGGCGACGGTGGTGATCGGCGGAATCCTGTCGTCGACGGCGCTGACCTTGCTGGTGTTGCCTGCCCTGTATCAGTGGGCGCATCGGCGGGATGAGGACAACCAGGCAGAAGGTATGTAACGCTATCTCCTGTAGGAGCGGCCTTGTGTCGCGAAAGGGCCGCGCAGCGGCCCCAGATTTCAGCATTCATGTAACAATCGCCGGGGCCGCTTTGCGGCCCTTTCGCGGCACAAGGCCGCTCCTACAGGTATCTGCGCAGCCAGTGATCCAGACTCAACCTGCCAGCCCCCTTCAACAGCAACGGCAGCAACGCCACCAGGTAGATCAGCGGCAGTTTGAAGTTGCCGAAGCCCTGGTCGGTGATCGCATACCCCCGCCCCAGTTCCGCCAGGCCCGACCACTGGCTCGGCCAGTGCACCGCGGCTATCGCCACCACCGTCACCACCATCAGCACCGCCGAGGCCAGCCGGGTACCGAGCCCCAGCAGCAGGAGCAGCGGGCAGATCAATTCGGCCCACATCGACAGCTGCCAGTTGAGGTCCGCCGGCAGCAGGTCGAACGGGAACGGAAAACTGCCTTGCAGGTCGGCGAACCAGTTGGCGCCGTTGAACTTCTCCAGGCCCGATTCGAAGAACTCCCAGGCCAGGAACAGGCGTAGCGGCAGGTCGGCGCTCCAGTTGCCGGTGTGATCAAGGGCGTTGAACAGCTTCCATTCAGCAAACAGTGGCAGGGCTTTCATGGGCAGGCTTCCCGGTGTAGGCGGCAACGGCGGGGTGCCGTCGCGCTGTTGTGGCCGGGAGTGTGCAGGGCGGGGGTATCGGCAGTGTGTCGGGGGCGATGGGGTTATGTATCGCTGTGTAGCGAGGCTCAGCGATTGCTGGTCAGGCGCTGTTGCGCCGCCGCGCAGCCGTTGATGTCCACCGCCTTCTGCAGGAAGGCCTGGCGCTGGCGGGGGTCGAGCTCACCGAGCAGCCGGTAGATCTCGGCCTGGTAGTCGCGCTGGCGCCCCCACTGCATTTGCAGGCCCTGCGGGCGGGTGCGGCTGCACGCCAGGCGGGTGGCCGGCTGTGGGTAGTAGGCGGCGTACAGGGTGGCCATGCTGGGCACCGCCTCCAGGGCCTCGCGGTAGGCGGGGCTGGCATTGTAGGGCGAACACCAGTGGGCGATGGCCAGCGCGGGCGGGGCGAAGCCTTGCTTGAGGCTGGCCTCCAGCAACGGACAGGCGGCTTCGGCGATCTGTCCTGCCGGCAGATAGGTGGTGTAGTACAGCGCCAGGCGGTACTGCGCCACCGGGTGGCCGAGGGCCACCGACCTCTTCAGCAGGGCCACCGCCGTTGGCAGCGTGTGAGCCATCGCCTGGCCTTGGCGGCTGAGCTCGGGGTCGCCGCCGGCGGTGCGCAGCGGGCTGGCGCCGTCGTCCTGGCTGTCAGCCTGCTCGAGCAGCGGCAACGCCTGGCGATAGAGCAGGTCGGCATGGGGGTCGATGTTCACGTCCAGGGCCTGGGCGCCTGTGGCGGCCAGCAGCAACGGCAACGACGCGACCAGACAGGCGCGGGGACGGGCCAGAAGCGAGGGGACGGCAGGAATGGTCATGGCGGTTACGCGGTTGCCTCGGGCAAATCAGGAGCGACGACGGCCTATTCTATCCATCCGCGTGCGTTCCCCGAAAGCCCGGCGTGCGGCCATCAGACCAGCTTGATCGGCGCGACCTTGCGCAGGGCCTGTCTTTCCTGGGCTAACCCCAGCTTGGCGGTGATCACCTTGGCCAGCGTGTTGTTACCCAAATCATTGAAGTGCAGGCGGTCGACGAACAGGTGCTCGGCGAACACCGGCGAACTGCTGAGCATGCTGTTCATGTCGTAGCAGGGGACCGGGTCGGCCTGGCTCTTGATGCGACGGAAGAAGGCCATGTGCAACTGGCTGTCGAAGGTGTCGCCGAGCAAACGGTCGAAATTCGACGGCTGACACTCAAGCTTGCCGAGCATGGCCTGTTCCGCCTTGGGCAATGCCTCGCGGCACCAGGGCAGCAGCGGCTGCAGGATGAAGGTGAGGGTGGTGTGGCCGTCTGCCAGCAGGCGGTCCCATTGGCGCAGGGTGCGGCCCACGGCATCGGCGGCGCGGATCAGGCGCTTGTCCGGACTCGATAGCGGTTCCACCTGTGGCCAGTGTGCTTCCCGGGCCGGCGCCAGGAGCTGGCCCAGGCGTTGCCAGAATGATTCGCGGCGCGCTTCGCCTGGCGTTTGCACGCCTTCGTTGAAGCGGTTGAGGAAATCCTGGTAGGCCTGCGCCCGGTGCGGGTCCTGTGCGCCGGACAACACCTCGGCGAGGGCCTCCTGGGCCAGCGTGTTCAGGCCGCTGAGCACCACCACGTGACCGATCTGGCCAAAACGGTGCTGATGGGTGAGGAACATCAGCAGTTCCTGGGTGGCGTTCAGGCCGCAACCGGCAAGGCTCAGCCAGATCTCGCCGGTCAGTACCGACAGGTACGAGGCCACAGTATGCTCGTCGGAACTGGCGCCGATGCCCATGGCGGTGGAGCCGCCCACCAACAGGTTGACCCGCGCCGCGCCACCGCGCTCGGCCACCGAGAAGCGCTTGCCGGCGCAATGGCTGTAGCGCATGCCCAGGGCATCGGTGTTGATGGTGCCGGAGCGATAGCCGCGCTCGTGCACGTATAGCGTGTGCGGCGCGCGGCGGCTGCCCAACTGCAGGAAGCGCTGGTAGTCCTGCGCCAGGGGGTCGGGCGTGCCCATGCTGCCGGTGGCGGCGGGGTCGATCGGGGTCATGGGCGCTCCTTCTTTTGGGGGTTGGCTCAGGCGGCCAGCTCCTTGAGGTTGTAGGCCAGGCCGACGCCGGCGATCAGCAGCAGGGCGACCCCCGAGGCCAGGCTGATCACACGGTTGCTGCGCGGCGAGGCGATCTTGCCGATGGCGAAGATGTACAGGCTGAGCACGGCGAAATCGATGGCGATCCACAGCAGCGACAGCACCACCATGCTCTTGCCGAACGACTCGGTGATCTGGATGAACTGTGGGAAGAAGGCGATGAAGAAGATGATGTCCTTGGGGTTGGAGATGCCGACCATGAAGCCCTGCAACAGGCCGCCACGACCCGGCTGCGCGCTGGCCGATGGCTGCGGGGCACTGTCGACCGGTGCTTGCAGCGCCTCGCGCAGGGTGCCAAGGGCGATGTAGCCGATGAACAGGCAGCCCAGCAGGCTCATGCCGCTGAGCCAGGCCTTGTCGATGGCCGCGCTGGTCAGGATGATCCAGGCGGCCGCGCCGATCAGCACCAGTGACGCCCAGTTGGTGCCGACCGCGGTGAACAGGGCCTTGCGCGAGCCCGAGGCGGCGGCGGTGTTGACGATCAGGGCCACCACCGGGCCGGGCGTGGCGATCAGCAGCAGGACGGTGAGGGCGTAGGTGGCGGTCAGTGCGGTATTCACGATCAGTTCTCGGTGAGGGTTGCAGCGGTTGCATGGGCATGGAACGGGCAGCGCGCCGGGCTCGGCGAGCCGGGCTCCTGCAGTTGGTACTGCTTCCATTCGAAGTTGTCGTCCTGGCCAAAGAAGCCCAGGGTGTCGGGCATCACCCCGTCGTTGTAGTGGCGCACCCGTTCGCGGATGCGTGCGCGGATGCGCTGGCCGCTTTCGGTGCTGGCGCTGGCGACCTCGTCGAAGCTTTCCCGCGGGTTGATGACGAAGGCGATGTGCCGGCCCAGGTTGCGGCTTTTCATCAAGCGGTGGGCGGGGAAGCTCATGTTGATGAACAGCGGCATGCCGGCGAAGCAGAACGACCAGCGCGTGTCGTGCGGGTCCTGCGGGACCTCTTCGGGCCAGGGCTGCGGGTCGCGTGCATGGACCTGGTTCAGCACATCCCAGGCCAGTGTCTGTTGCGCCTGCAGCGTTGTGTCGGGCGCCGTCTCGAGGAACACCAGCAGCGGGTTGCCGATGCGCTGCTTGAGCGGAATCGGCTCGATGGTGCGGATGTAGTCACCCAGGCCCCGGGCAATATCGTCGGCCAGCCGTTCGGCACGGGCGAAGACGATGTGGCAGGTGCGCGCGTTGACCGCCTTGCGTCCGAACAGGCACGGGAAGTCGGGGTTGGCGAGGGTTTCCTTGAAGTGTTCTATGGTCTTGTGCGTCCAGTGGTGGCGGTTCTGGACATGTTCATCGGCGAGCTCCAGCGCATCCAGGCGGTAGCAGTTTCCATAACCCGTAAACATGATTTCCCCAGGCATATCCGTATGCAGTGTTTAGTAGGACTTCTCGTTCAATAGATCGTTTTCATTACAACTCGGCAGGTTTGCTATATTTAATTGTTATTTACCGGCATTTTCCGAGATGGTTCCCGCGTTGTAAAACGCCTGGATCTATGACCTACTATTAGCTTCACTCATGCTCTGGAAGGCGCCATGTCGGAACGGATTCAAGCCTTGCACGCCTTGCGCGCCTTCGAAGTGGCCTCGCGTTACGGCTCCTTTACCCGCGCGGCCCAGGAGCTGGCCCTGACCCAGGGCGCGGTCAGCCACCACATCAAGACCCTCGAAGCCCTGTTCGGCTGCGACCTGTTCGAACGCCGCGGCCCCAAGCTGCGCCTGACCGAGCACGGCCGGCTGCTGGCCCAGGAGCTCAAGGTCGGTTTCAAGATCATCGAAAACGCCTGCGCGCTGCTGCGCCAGGACCGCTATGGCGTGCGCCTCAAGGCACCTTCCACGCTTACCGTGCGCTGGCTGCTTCGGGCCCTGGACGGCTTCAAGCGGGTCGACAACAGCTGCTCGGTGCAGTTGTCGAGCGTGTGGATGGACATCGACGCGGTGGACTTCTATTCCGAACCCTATGACTGCGCCATCCTGCTCGGCAACGGGCGCTTTGCGGCAGACGTGGAGAGCCTGAAGCTGTTCGATGAATGGCTGATCCCGGTGTGCCACCCGAGCTACATCGAGCAGGCCCGGCCGGAGCTGTCGGTGCTCTCCAGCTGTGAATTCCTCCACCCCTCGCCGGACCGGCGTGACTGGCGGCGCTGGCTGGCGCGCATGGACGCGCTGGACATCAGCATCGACCAGGGCCAGGTGTTCGATACCCTCGACCAAGGCATCTCGGCCGCCCAGCAGGGGCTGGGCATCTCGGTGGTCGACCTGGTGCTGGCCAGCGCCGACCTGGCCGCGGGCAACCTGGTCACGCCGTTCCCCCACGCGGTGGCCACTGGCGATGGCTACTACATGACCTGGCTCAAGGCCAGCCCCAAGGCCCACCAGATGCACAAGCTGCGCGACTACCTGGTGGCGCAGGTGCCGGGGTTGTCGCACAAGGACATCAGCTACCTGTACGGCTGAGGTCGGTGGCCGGCAGCACCCGTTCGAGCATGAAGTCGATGAACACCCGCAGCTTGGGCGGCATCTGCCGCCCCGATGGCCACAGCAGGTAGAAGCTGCCGCGCCGCTCCATGAAACTTTCGAGCACGCTCACCAGTCTGCCGGCCGCCAGTTCCTTGCGCACGCTGAAGTCCGGCAGGCAGGTGATGCCGCGGTGGTTGAGGGCAAAACAGATGCGCGTCTCGACATGGTTGCAGACCATCGAGATGGGGATCGTGTAGTCCTGCTCGGGGTGCTCCCGGCGCAGCGGCCAGGTTTCCAGCTTGCCGCTGCTGGGGAAGCGGTAGTGCAGGCAGCTGTGCCCGGCCAGTTCGCGGGGATGCTGCGGCGTGCCGCGCTCGCGCAGGTATTCGGGGGAGGCCACCAGGCGATGCTGGAAGTGCCCGAGGAACTTGGCGTTGAGCCGCGAGTCCAGCGGCTGGCCACCGCGCATCACCACGTCGAAGCCCTCGCCGACGATATCCACCATGCGGTCGCTGAAGTCCAGGTCCAGTTCGATCTCGGGGTAGCGCGCCATGAACTCGGCCAGCGCCGGCATCACCAGCCCGGTCACCTGCGGCAGGCTGACCCGCAGGCGCCCGCGGGGCGCGCCGCTGGCCTGGGAGAGTTCCTGCTCGGTGGCTTCGATCTCGGCGAGGATTCTCCGGCTGCGTTCGAGGAACAGTGTGCCCTCGGCGGTCAGGGTGATGCTCCGCGTGCTGCGGTGGAACAGGCGCACGCCCAGGCGTTCCTCCAGCCGTGCCACGCGCTTGCCCACGGCGGACGCACTGATCCCCAGCGACTGGCCGGCGGCGACGAAACTGCGGGTTTCGGCGACCCGGTTGAAGACCATGAAACCGCTGAGGCTGTCCATGTTGCACTCCGATTGCGGACATCGATGTCCTGACTGATCGGAATTGTACCCGGCTTTTTCCGCAATACCCCAGCGGCGCACCATGCCTGCCTTGATCGATAGCCGGAGACAACCATGCATTCACCTTCCCCGACGGCGAGCGTCGCCGCATCCCCCGCCAGCGCTGCACGCCTGCCCCTGAGCGGCCTGCTGGCCCTGGCCCTGACCGGCTTCATCGCCATCCTCAGCGAAACCTTGCCGGCCGGCCTGCTCGACCAGATCGCCGACGGCATGCAGATCAGCCAGGCCATGGCAGGGCAGTGGGTCACGGCCTATGCCCTGGGCTCGCTGCTCACCGCCATTCCACTGGTGACCCTGACCCAGGGCTGGTGGCGGCGCCGCGCGCTGTTGCTGGCCATCGCTGGCTTCATTCTGTTCAACGGCCTCACCGCACTGTCCTCTGACAACACCCTGACATTGTGCCTGCGCTTTCTCACGGGCGCCGCCGCCGGCCTGGCCTGGGGCCTGATCGCCGGCCATGCGCGGCGCATGGTGGCGCCGGCCCAGCAGGGCAAGGCCATGGCGGTGGCGATGCTCGGGCAACCCATCGCGCTGTCGCTGGGCCTGCCTATCGGCACCTGGCTCGGCGCCTGGTTGGGTTGGCGCGCGGCCTTCGTGGTGGTCACGGTCGCGGCGTTGCTGCTGACCGTCTGGGTGGTGCGGGCGGTGCCGGATTTCCCCGGCCAGGCCGCCGGCAAGCGCCCCGCGGCGCTGGCGGTGCTGCGCACGCCGGGCGTGGCGCGGGTGTTGCTGGTGATCCTGGCTTGGATCCTCGGCCACAACATCCTCTACACCTACATCGTGCCGCTGCTGGCGACGGCGGGCATGGCGGCCGAGGTGGGCCAGGTGCTGATGACCTTCGGCCTGGCCTCGCTGGCCGGCATCGTGCTGGTGGGCCTGGGTGTCGACCGTCATCTGCGCGGGCTGGTGTTGCTGTGCCTGGCCGGGTTCGCCCTGGCGACCCTGGCCTTGGGGCAGGCGCAGGGCGCTGCGTGGCTGGTGCATGTCAGCGTGGCGCTGTGGGGGATGACCTACGGCGGTGCGCCGACGCTGTTGCAGACCGCCTGCGCCGATGCGGCGGGCGAGGGCGGCGATGTGGCGCAGTCGATGCTGGTGACGGTGTGGAACAGCGCGATCGCCCTGGGCGGGATCATTGGCGGGCTGCTGCTGGTCGGCGCCGGGGTCGGGTCGTTTGGCGCGGTGGTGCTGGGGCTGGTGGCGCTGGCGTGGCTGCTGGTGTTGAGCGGGCGGCGGACCGGGTTCGTCGCGGGCGCACGTTAGCCCGGGGGAACGCAAGCGTGTAGGAGCGGCCTTGTGCCGCGAAAGGGCCGCGAAGCGGCTCCGGCGATCTTCCATCAACACTGAGATCCTGGGGCTGCTACGCAGCCCTTTCGCGGCACAAGGCCGCTCCTACAAGGGGCAGGGCATGGCTGGGCGTGGGAGCGGGCTTGCCCCGCGATAGGGCCAGGCCTGCAAACACCCCTTTATGCCAGGAGGAACGGTACAATCCGCCTATATTGAGAAAAGCAGCGATCCGAGGTCCCCGCAGTGCCGTTGCAACAAGGCTTCGTCCTGACCCGCCACTGGCATGACACGCCCGAAGGCACCTGCGTGGAGTTCTGGCTGGCCACCGACCAGGGCCCACGGCGCCTGCGCCTGGCCGCGCAGCCCTCGGTGGCGTTCATTCCCGCGGCCCAGGCTGCCCACGCCCGGGCGCTGCTGGCCGACGAACAGGGCGTCGAACTCAAGCCGCTGCAACTGCGCGACTTTGACCTGCGTCCGGTGATGGGCCTGTACTGCCGCCAGCACCGCCAGCTGATCGCCCTTGAAAAGCGCCTGCGCACCGCCGGCGTCGAGGTATTCGAAGCCGACATCCGCCCCCCGGAGCGCTACCTGATGGAGCGCTTCATCACCGCCCCGGTGCGCTTCGATGGCCGCCCCGACAACCAGGGCGTCCTGCACGATGCCCAGGTCAAGCCCGACCCGGACTACCGCCCGCCGTTGCGCCTGGTGTCGCTGGACATCGAGACCAGCGAACGCGGCGAGCTCTACAGCATCGCCCTGGAAGGCTGCGGCCAGCGCCAGGTCTACATGCTTGGCCCGGCCAACGGCGAGGCGGGCGAGTTGGACTTCGACCTGCATTACTGCGCCGATCGCGCCGAGCTGATCGTCTGCCTCAACCAGTGGCTGGTCCGCCACGACCCCGATGCGATCATCGGCTGGAACCTGGTGCAGTTCGACCTGCGCCTGCTGCATGAGCACGCCCAGCGCCTCAATGTGCCGCTGTGCCTGGGCCGCGACGGCGCGCCAATGCACCTGCGCGAGCATGGCAGCCGCAGCCACTTCTTCGCCGAGGCCCCCGGCCGATTGCTGATCGACGGCATCGAGGCCTTGCGCTCGGCGACCTGGAGCTTCCCCTCGTTCAGCCTGGAGAGCGTCGCGCAGCAGTTGCTGGGCGAGGGCAAGGCTATCGATACACCGTACCAGCGCATGGACGAGATCAACCGCCGCTTCGCCGAGGACAAGCCGGCCCTGGCCCGCTACAACCTCAAGGACTGCGAACTGGTGACGCGGATCTTCGCCCATACCCGCATGCTGGACTTCCTCCTCGAACGCGCCTCGGTCACCGGCCTGGCCGTGGACCGCAGCGGCGGGTCGGTGGCCGCGTTCTGCCACCTGTACATCCCGCACATGCACCGCCTGGGCTATGTCGCGCCGAACCTCGTCGGCGGCGAGGGCGAGGCCAGCCCGGGCGGTTTCGTCATGGACTCACGGCCCGGGCTGTACGACTCGGTGCTGGTGCTTGACTACAAGAGCCTGTACCCCTCGATCATCCGCACCTTCCTGATCGACCCGGTGGGGCTGGTCGAGGGCCTGCGCCAGCCGGATGACGCGCACTCGGTGGAGGGCTTTCGCGGTGGCCGTTTCTCGCGCAGCCAGCATTGCCTGCCGGCGATTGTCGAGCGCGTCTGGCAGGGACGCGAGGCGGCCAAGCGCGCAGGCAACGCGGCGCTTTCGCAGGCACTGAAGATCATCATGAACGCCTTCTACGGCGTGCTCGGCTCCAGTGGCTGCCGCTTCTTCGACCCGCGCCTGGCCTCGTCGATCACCCTGCGCGGGCACCAGATCATGCGCCAGACCCGGGCGCTGATCGAGGCGCGGGGCTTTGATGTGATCTATGGCGACACCGACTCCACCTTCGTCTGGCTCAAGGACGCCCACGACGAGGACGCCGCAGCGCGCATTGGCCGCGAACTGGTGGCCGAGGTCAACCAGTGGTGGCAGCGGCACCTGGCCGACACCCTGGGCCTGGAAAGCGCCCTGGAGCTGCAGTACGAAATCCACTACCGGCGTTTTCTCATGCCGACCATCCGTGGTACCGACGAGGGCAGCAAGAAACGCTACGCCGGTCTGGTGCGCCGCGCCGATGGCAGCGAGGAGATGGTCTACAAGGGCCTGGAGTCGGTGCGCACCGACTGGTCGCCGCTGGCTCGCCAGTTTCAGCAGGAACTCTATGGCCGGGTGTTCCGGGGCCAGCCGTACCGGGACTACGTGCGCGGCTACGTCGAGCGCACGCTGGCCGGTGAGCAGGATGAACTGCTGATCTACCGCAAGCGCTTGCGCAGGCCGTTGGCCGACTACCAGCGAAACGTCCCGCCGCATGTGCGCGCAGCAAGGTTGGCGGACGAGTACAACAGCCGTCTCGGGCGGCCCCTGCAGTACCAGCGTGGCGGCTGGATCAGCTACCTGATCACCACCGCCGGCCCGCAGCCGCTGGAGGACCTGCAGGCGCCGATCGACTACCAGCACTACCTCAGCCGCCAGCTGCAGCCGGTGGCGGATGCCATCCTGCCGTTCGTCAACGATGACTTCAGCCGCCTGACTGATCGGCAACTGCTGCTGTTCTGAGTGGGTGGTAGCTATCTAATCATTGCTAGCGCCTCGCTTTGCCTAGCCTCGGGCCTCCACGCACTATGGAGGTCAGCATGCAGAGCAGTAACCAGCAGCCATCGGTTGCAGTCGATAGCCTGGCCGTGGCCCAGGCCTACCAGGACCAAATGATCGCCAAACGGCTGCCAGCCTGGGTCACGCGGTTGAGCGAGTCCGAGTTCACGCTGCTCGGTGATGCCCTGCGCAGGCTCCTGGACTGCGAGCAAAAGCTTTCGGCCGCGTTTGCCCGGATCAGGCATATCGATGTCTTCAGCAAGCCATTGCTGCAACAGGCGCTCCAAGCTCACGGCAATCTTGACCCCGCGGCTATGTACTTTCGGCGTTGGTATGTCTATGAGGCAAACACGGTCAGCTACCTGGCAGGTCGTGTGCTCGTTCCGGACAGCGACTACTACGATATGCCGGTGCTGGAGTCCGCGCTCTACAACTTCACTGAATCCGAGTGTTGGCAACAGCCTCGGCGCAATGCCGTGGTCGATGGCAAAGGCGTTCGTCAGCCGGGGCTGTCCGCGTTGACCCTGGCCAGACTGTGTCGAGCGCTAGACATGGGGCAGCAGTATCAGGATCACCTGGACTCGGTTCTGCTTGCAGGCACCGACGCATACAGTGTCAAGACACTGCTGGCGCAGTTCCTGCGCAGCAGCATGCTTGCCGACGCCTTGCAGGCCAAGGCGCAGGGAGGGCTGAGCGAGGCCGAGCTGCAATTGGTGATTGGGCTGTGCCGGGATGACAAGCTTGGCAGTCTGGAGGGTGCGCCGGTCCATGCCCGGCAACTGAAGATCTTCGGTTGCCCGGTGCAGCGTGTCGTTGTGCTGGATGTCATCGATGAGGGGTGGGTCTTCAATACCAGCAAGCGAGTGCTGGTGTACGTGCCGGGCGACCCACTGGGCGCCTGGAGCGTCAGTGACGATCTTGAGGAGTATGCGCGTCGCGTGCTGGGGCAGCGACTGCGCAAGGATGACTACCGTCGATTCTTCAGCCGTTTCGTGCGCCGTCGTGACAGCCACCGGGTCTTTACGGCGGTCAGCGAGCGCTTGGGTGACCTGGCGGACTGGGCGACCCGCGATCTCGATGAGCAGACCACAGGCTACCGGCTGCCGCTGTTCGAGCATCTGGCGCAGGCCTGGATCGCACAGATCAAGGACGATGCCGCAATGATCGCCCCGCCCGTGGCGCAACTGGACCGTCAGGTGCAGGCCGAACACGACAGGCGCCTGCGCTCCGAAGGCTGGATGTTGCTGACCGTGGCCGGATTGTTCGTGCCATTGCTTGGCGCGGCGCTGGCGGCGCTGATGGTCTACGAGTTGCTGCGCGAGTCCTTTCAAGCCATCGACGACTGGCGCAACGACGAGCGTGATGCCGCCCTCGAGCACTGGCTGAACGTTGGCAAGGGCGTGGTGACGCTGGCTGCGACTGCCGCAACCGTCACCGTGGTTCGCCGCGGCTGGAGCAAAGTGGACCGCTTGGTCTCGGCGCGGCTGGACGATGGCAGTGAAAAACTGTGGAACGGTGATCTGCAGCCCTACCGCGGCGAAGGGCCGCCGAGTGACGCGGTCATCGACGAACAGGGTATCCACCGGCATCGAGCGAGCCGCTGGATCGAGATGCAGGGGCACTGGTATCGGGTCGGCCAGGACCGTGCTGGCCAGCCTTGGCGATTATTGCCTTATCGCGGACACCGCCCGCAGCTGCGTCACAACGATGCCGGGGCGTGGCGGCTCTGGCACGAGCAACCGGCCGAGTGGAGCGGTGCGCACATGATGTTTCGCCGGCTGGGCAGGCCGTTCAGTTCGCTCGATGAACAGCAGATCGACCAGGTCATGGCCATTCACGATTTGCAGGAAGATCACCTGCGGGCCTTGCATGTCTATGGCCGGCGCCCGGATGCGGCAGTGACCGATACGGCCAGCCGCATCCTGCTGGCCAGCCGCATCGGGGAACTGGCTCAGCAGTTGCGCAGTGGCGCGGCCGTCACCGACGCCACGTTGCTTCGGCGCGCACGCGGTCTGCCTGGGGCAAAGGGGCAGGACGGTCAGTCCCTGGCCGATGTGGTATGGCGTCAGCGCCGTGTCCTGCTGCAGCAATGGTATGACTCGGATTTTCCCGATACCGAAGCCAGTTCGATCCTGCGCGGCAGTTTCGCCAGTCTGCACCGTCTGGCGGCAGATGAAGTCTGGCGTACGGCCAGTGCCGATGACCAGGCTGCATTGTTGGATACGCGGCGGGTGCCGTTGTCCATGGCCCAGTCGGCCAGGCGCCAGGTCATGGGCATCCGTATGGCGCGCGTGTACGAGGCGCTGCTATTCGATACGCCGCAGACACTGGACCTCGGACGGGTCGTCCTGAATCTGCTCGGCCGATTGCAGGGGGCTGCGACCAGGCCCGGCTGGCGGCTGTACGATGGCGATGCAGACCAGCCGTTGGTGAGCATCGCGGGGCGTGGAACACCTTTCGATCTGATCCACCGCAATGGCGTGTTCAGCTGTCGTGTGGCAGGCGCTGAGCCCTTGGCGACCGAGGGCGAGCTGTTCGACATCCTGGGCAAAGCCTACGGTAATGAGCAGTGGGCCTCGCTGGGTCTTGACGAACCCCATGCGCCCGCATTGCGCGCACGACTGGCGGCGGATGCCGGCAGCCTGCGGACCCTGATCGCGACCTGGCTGGGCGCGGATCAGCCAAACGGTGCGTTTCTGGCCCCGTTGCCGCTTGGTGACGGCAGGGTAGGCTATCCGTTGAGCGGTGGCAGATTCTGGGCGACCATGGGTCAGCGCCCGCCGCGGGCCCTTCAGGCACGGCTGCGAGACCTCTATCCGGCGTTCAGCGACGAGCAGATCGGGCGATGGCTTCAAGGAGAGGACGCACAGGCGCGCCTGGACGCGTTGGAGCAACAATACAACGTACTGAACAACCACCTGAACCAGTGGGTTCGAGGTGCATTTCCCACATTCGAACTGTTGGCCCGGCGTGCCTTTCGCAAGGGTCTGATCGACTGCTGGCGCTGGTTGGTACCGGAACTGGAAGGCGGCCTGGCGGAGTCGCAACGTTACATGTTGTTCCAGGTCCGCAGTCGGCTGCAGCGCTTGCCGAGCATCCCGTCGTCCGTCAGCTTCCCCCATATCTCGATTCTCGGGCTGCATGACATGCGCCTGGAGTCGATTCCGGATGACTTTCTGCGGGCATTTCCCAATTTGCGCAGCCTGGAGATCACCCACTGTCGGCTCAGGCGCCTGCCCCTGCCGGAAACCCTCACTGGGCAGCTGGAGGTGCTCGACCTGTCGGGCAACCAGATCGCCCTGGATGAGGGGCAAGCCCTGGTCCTGGCCAGCTGCCAGTCGCTGGTGTATCTCAACCTCTCGTTCAATCCACTGGGCAGGAGTTTTTCGGTCTTCGGCATGCCCAGGCTCAATGCCTTGCACCTTCAAGCCAGCCAGCTGGACACCTTTCCCTACGGCGTCATGGACAGCCCGGAGCTGCACACACTGGACCTCAGGGACAACGCGCTTTACGACTTGCCTGAGGATTTTCACCAGTCGAATCTGTGGCGGGTGGGCAGGGTGAACCTGCGTGGCAACCTGTTCGCCGCAGCGCCGGAGTCTTTGAGTCGATGGCATTGGCTGGAAGCCAGTCGCGTGCCTTACCGCCTGCGTTGGCTGGATGTCGTGCCGGTCGAAAGGCGTGACGAGATGTCTGCCCTGTGGACGCAACTGGAAACGGAACAGGGTTCTGCCGACTTTTTCAATACGCTGGCCGCGCTGACTTCATCGGGTAACTTCAAGTCGGCGCCATTGGCCAGGAACTTCGCGGTGCGCCTGTTGGACATGTTCGAATTCATGAGCCGAGACCCTGTGCTCAAGCGGGAGTTGTTCGACAACGCAGCCGTGACTGATTGCCAGGACAACGCAACGATTCGCTTCACAGACCTCGAACTGCGTGTACGGGTGTGGCGGGCGCGACACAGCGAACTGGCACGTCAGCCGGAACAGGCGCTGCTGCACCTGGGTGGGCAGCTCTGGCGGATGAACGTGCTGGATCAGTTCGCGGCTGAGCATGCGCTCAGGGCGGGCGCGAGCAGCGAGTCGATCGAGTTCGCGCTGGCCTATCGCATTGCGTTGCGCAGCAAGCTCGACCTGCCGATCCAGCAGGATGACATGCTCTATTTTGGCATTCCCAACCTCACTCCCTGGGACCTGCACAATGCCACGCATGCGGTCATCGCCGAGCAATCGGCGAACAACCTGGCCCAGTACCTGGCCAGGCAACCATACTGGCAGGACTACTTGCGGGCCAACTACGCCCGCAGGCTCAGGGTGCCATCAGGTATGCATGAAGAGCTGCAGCGGCTCATGGAACTTGGCGACAGGGACCAGGAGATCGCGCGCCTGCATATCGACAACCAGCAACGGGAGCATGAGGTGATGCTGCAGTTGACCCGCGAAGCCATGGGCCGGGCCAGGACAATATCGCTGGGCGCTTCATGAGCAAACTGGAATGCGTGAAGGTGGTAATTAGCTAGCGCCAGGCAAGCCGATGCGTCGGATAGGCTCCTATACCTTTGCGAGCCGGAGCAACGACATGGACAGCGCAGTCAAAAGGTCAGCAGGAAGCATTGATACGCTGGCCATGGAGCAGGCCTACCAGGACCAACTGATCGCCCGGCGCCTGCCGCCGTGGCTGAGTGGCCTGAACCCGGCACAGTTCGCCGTGCTGGGCGAGGCGCTCAAGACCAGCCTGCGCTGTCGTCAGGGATTGAGCATGGCGCTGACGCGGATCCAGGCTATCGACCAGTTTGCCAGGCCGCTGTTGCAGCAAGCGCTGGGCGACCGCCATGGTGTCGTCCAGCCCGTCGATGACTTGTCTTTTCGCCGACAGTATTTCCACTTTGCCAACGAACCTGGCCTGATTGCCGGCCGCTATCCACTTCAGGGGTCGAGTGACTACGAGATCCCTTTGCTCGAAGCGGCCCTGTGCAACTTCACGGCGCAAGAAGCTGGCGCCAACGGACAGCCGCGGCACAGTGCGGTGGTCGACGAAGCGGGGCAGGTCCTGTCTGGCGTGGACGCCACGGGCTTTGCCAGCTTGTGTCGGACGCTCGACCTGGGCGCACAGTATCAACGCCATCTCGACGAAGTGCTGGGGTCGGATGTCGCCGGGCAGAACGTCAAGGTGCTGCTCAGGCAATCACAGCAGGCCAACCTGCTGATCGATGCCTGCAAGGCCAGGGTCGAAGGCGTGCTGAGTGATGCCGAACTGGCCTTGATCACTGGCCTCTATCACGATGGGAAACCGGGCACGCTTGCCGGTGCCCCGGTGATCGCCAAACAGATGAAAGCATTCGGTTGCGAGCTGCAGCAGATCGTCGTGCTGGATGTGATCGACAAGGGCTGGTTGCGCGATACCAGCAAGCGCGTGCTGGTGTACATCCCAGACGACCCCCACGGCCCCTGGAGTGCCCGTGACGACCTGGAGGACTTTGCCCGGCGAGTGCTGGGCAAGCGCCTGCGCAAGGTCGAATACCAGCGCTTCTTCGCACGCTTTGTGCGCAGGCGTGACTGCCAGGTGTTCTTCTCAAGTGTCCAGCAGCGTGTGGGTAATCTGGCCGACTGGGCAACCCGGGACCTCGACGAGCATATGCACGCCTACTCTGGCGCATTGTTCGAGCATCTGGCCAGCGCCCGTATCGCCCAGATCAAGGACGACGCCGCGATGATCGCGCCACCCGTGGCCCGGCTTGATCGGGCGTTGCAGGCCGAGCACGACAAGCGCCTGGCGGCCGAAAGCTGGACCTTGCTTGGCCTGGCCGGTTTGTTCATACCCCAGGTCGGTATCGCGTTGCTGGCGGTGATGGCCTGGGATCTGTTGAAGGAGACCTTCCAGGCCGTCGAGGACTGGCGCGAAGGCGACACCAATGCCGCCCTGGATCACCTGTTGACGGTAGGCAAGAGTACCGCGCTGGTTGGGGCGACGGTGGCCGGGGTGGTGGTGCTGCGTCGAGCCTGGAGCCTGGAGGACGAACTGCTGCCGGCACGGCTGGAGGATGGCAGCGAGAAACTGTGGAGCGGCGACCTCACGCCCTTTCGCAGTGACGCGCCGCCTGCCGCCGCGCAAGTGGACGAGCAGGGCGTCTATCAGTTGGGCAACCAGCGCTGGATCCGCATGGAGGGGCACTACTACCCGGTGCGCCTGCGGGCGAGTGACGAGCAATGGCAGTTGTGCCCGCACCAGGGCCACGGGCCATTGCTGCGCCATAACGACGCTGGCGCCTGGCGGCTGTGGAGCGAGTCGCCGAGCGAGTGGGATAACCGACACAGGATGTTTCGCCGGTTGGGCGGTGCGTTCGAGCGCCTGGACGATGCGCAGGTAGACCAGGCCATGGCGATCCATGGGATGGATGCCGGACAACTGCGAGGTTTGCACGTGTATGGCAGGGCAGCGCAGGCGGAGTTGACCGATACGGTGGCGCGCATGGAGCTGGCCGAGCGGATCCGGGAGGTGACAACTCAACTGCGTGCAGGCGCCCAGGTGGTTGACCTGGCGGTGCTGGAAAAGGCCAAAGGCCTGCCGGGAGCCGGGGAGATGAGCGACCAGGCGTTGGCCGGGCAACTGTGGCACGACCGCCGGATCGTGTTCCGACAGCTGTACGATGAGCAGAATGTCGATACCGAGTCCACCCAGCTTTTGCGACGGGACTTCGCCAGCCTGCATCGGCCGGCCGCGCAGACCTTGCTGCGCGAGGCCAGCGACAGCGACCGGCAACGGCTGCTCGATGAGCGCCGGGTACCAGTGGCAATGGCCCTGGCGGCCAGCACCCGGGTTCGGCGCATTCGCCTGGCCAGGGTGCTGGAGGCGTTGACCTTCGATACCCCGCAGAACCTCGATCTGGCCAGGGTGGTCCTGGCGCTGCTCGAAAAGATGCCTGGCGCGGCCACCGCACCGGCCTGGCGGCTTTACGATGGCGCCGCCAGCGAGCCATTGCTCAGCACCTCGGGCACGGGGCGAGAGCTGCAACTGGTGCATCGCACCGGTGTCTTCCAGCTTGCCTACCACGACGGCGCGGCCATCGGCCAGCCGGGTGAGCTGTTCGCGGTGCTGGCACAGGGTTACGACGCCGGTCAGCGGGCGGCGATGGGTATTGCTGAGCCGTTCGCCGAGTCCCTGCAGGCGGCGCTGGCCCGGCAGGCGTTGCAGCAACGTCAGTCCGTCGCGAGCGTACTGGGCCTGGATCGCGCACCGGTTTCGTTCATGGCCCCGCAACGGCTCGAGGACGGTCGCCTCGGTTATCCACTCAGCGGCTGGCGCCGCTGGTTGGGCATCAGCAACAACCGGCCGCGCGCATTGACGGCCAGACTGCGCGATCTGTATCCGGCGTACAGCGATACCCAGCTCCAGCAATGGCTCGAACAATTGCAGCAGAGCGGCCGGGATGCCGATACCACGCTGGGTGAACTGGAACAGCAGCATGCCCTGCTGCAGGAGACACTGACCACCTGGAAGCGCAAAGCGTTCGCTACGAGCGAATGGGAGGCGCGACGCGACCTGGGGCGCGGGTTGATGGACTGCTGGCGGTTCCTGGTTCCCGAGCAGGCCAATGGTGCGCTGCCGACCGGAGGCTACCTGCTGACCCAGACCCGCAGCCGCCTGCGGCAACTGCCGAGCCTACCTGCCCAGGTCAGTTTTCCCCATGTGTCGAGCCTGGCGCTGAGGGCCATGCGGCTGCGTGAGGTCCCGGACGCGTTCCTGCGGGCCTTCCCCAACTTGCGCACACTGGAGATTACCCACTGCAAGCTGCAGCAGTTGCCGTCAGCGCTCAACGAGCAGCTTGAAGTGCTCGACCTGTCCGGCAACCGCATCACCCTGGATGCCGAGCAAGAACGGATCCTGGCCAACTGCAGGGCGCTGATCTACCTGAACCTGTCGCACAACCCGCTGCGCAGTTCGTTTTCCGTCCGTGGCATGCCGCGCCTGAATGCCTTGTTGCTCAGCCGCACCGAGGCGACCGCCTTGCCCGACGGCGCACTGCAGGCCCCACGCTTGCATACTCTGGACCTCAGCGACAACGGTATCGAGGCGCTGCCCGAGGGCTTTCACCAGTCACATCTGTGGCGCGAGGGCAGGGTAAGGCTGTTCGGCAATCTATTGGCCGTGAGTGTGGACGCGATGGACACGTGGAACCCTGTTACGCAAACCCGGGTGCCCTATCAGTTGCGCTGGCTCGACCTGGTAGACGGGGACGTGCGAGATGACATGGCGGCGGTCTGGGTTCAGCTGGAGAGTGAGGTGAATTCCGCGGAATTCTTCAACCTGCTGGCCGAACTCACCGACTCCGCTGACTTTCACAGCGAGTTTGGCGCCCGCTACCTGGGCGCCCGGCTGTTGCGCATGCTGCAAGCGATGCAGGAGAGCCCGGCGTTGCGTGAGGAACTGTTCGCCAATTCGGCGGTGACCCGCTGCGAAGACAGCGCGACGTTCCGCTTCAGCGATCTGGAGGTACGCCTGAAGGTCTGGCAGGCCGAGCAGGGCACGCTGCCGGGCCAGCGCGAACAGGCCCTGCTGCACCTGGGCGGCCAGCTCTGGCGCCTGCAGCGACTCGACGAACTGGCCTGGACCCACGCCGAACTCATGCCCACCGCGGGCGTGGAGTCACTGGAGGTGGCGCTGGCCTATCGGATCGACCTGCGCGACGAGCTGGACCTGCCGGTCGAGCTCAGCAACATGCTCTACCGTGGCGTGGCCAACCTCAAACCGGCAGACCTCGCCTGGGCGCGCAACTGGATCCGGGCGGCGCAGACCGAGAATGCGATCAGCGAGTGGATGGTGGGCCTGCGTTTCTGGCGGCAATACCTGGAAACGACCTTTGCCGAACGCCTGCGGGTTCCCCAGGCCGACCACGACACCCTGGACGACCTGCTGGCCCTGGATGCCCCGGAGGAGGCAATTGACCGTCTGCATGCACGGTTCCTGCGGCGCGAGCACGACACCCTGGTGGCGCTGACCCGCGAGGCGCTGGCCAGGAACGCGCTTAGCTGGCAGGTGCCGCTGCATTGACGGGCCTCACGGGCGCGGGCATTGAACTATGCTCAGCTCAGCCGTAGACGGTTTCCGGGAGGCAACGGCCAGTCAGGATGGATCCGGTAATGGCAAGTTACCTTTAGCCCAAGCACCGGTCTATCCGGGTGGTTTAGGCTCCCGCGTCGGATCTTTCTCCCTGATCCGCAGTCTTTGGTTTTATCGAGAGAATAAGGAGATGCCCATGCTCGTCCGGTTACTGACCCTCGCCACCTTGCTCGCCGTAGCAGGCCCCTTGTATGCCGCCGACAGCGACGCGCCCCTGGCCAAGGAACTGGGCAAGGCCAGGCCACTGGTGGTCATTGCCCCGAGTTCGGCCGACCCGACCCTACGCGGCCTGGAAGAGGCGCTGAAAGATCCCGCCACCCAGGCCGGATTCAAGGAGCGTGGCCTGGTGTTGTACAGCGTGGCCCAGATGATGGGTAAGCGTGAGGACAAGAACCTCGAGCAGCAGACCACCATGGCCCTGATCCGCGAGCTCAAGCTGGGCGCGAGCAAGGGCACCAAGGTGATCCTGGTGGGCAGGGACGGCGAGCGCCATATGCTCAAGGACGACGACAGCGGCGCGAAGCTCGACCCGCAGGTGATCTTCAAGGCGGTCGACGAACTGCCGGCCAGCGAGAAGGCGGTCATCGCTCCCGAGCCCGTCGCCGCCGCGCCCGCCGAGCCCAAGGCAAAGGACAGCAAGGCCAAGCCTGCGAAGCCCGCCAAACCTGCCGCACCACCCAAGCCGCTGGAGGACTGACACCTCTGCCACGGCCCTCTGCGTGATCAGGGGGCCGTTCGTGTATCTCTGTGTATCTGTGCCTCGCCGCGACCCACTGGCATACAAAACATCGCCTGCCTCGATACATCCGCGACACACCGCTGCGGCTCAATGGCTCCACTTTCCAACCACAGTGGAGCGACACCATGAAAACGACCCGTCAAACCCTCGGCCTGCTCGGCGCCACCCTGCTCGGCGGCATGGTCCTGGGCAACAGTGCCTTTGCCGTAGAACCCCTGGCCCAGGGCTACCAGCTGGCCGCCGCCAAGACCCCGGGCGAAGGCAAGTGCGGCGAGGGCAAGTGCGGTGCCGGCGGCAAGGCCACGCAGAGCGAAGGCAAATGCGGTGAAGGCAAGTGTGGCGCCAGCGCCAAGGCCGGAGCCGAGGGCAAGTGCGGTGAGGGCAAGTGTGGCGACGCCTCGTTCGCCCGCACCGACAGCAACCACGACGGCAAGGTCTCCCGCGAAGAGTTCCTGGCCGTGGCCAAGGACCGCGCGGCTGACTTTGACAAGATCGACCGCAATCACGACGGCTTCATCTCCGAGCAGGAGGCCCACGATCACCTGGCGGCGATCTACAAGGCCAACGGCAAGGCCATGCCTGATGGGCTGTTCAGCCACCTGACCGGCAAGTCCTGAAGCCTGTCGCGGGGCCAGCCCGCTCCCACGCATGACATTGTGGGAGCGGGCTGGCCCCG